>CALWYN010000069.1 GCA_944385755.1 uncultured Oscillospiraceae bacterium | reverse complement strand
CTATGCTCCAGGTACTGTCGCTCTTGAAGGCCAGCAGCGCGTCGTAGTGCCTTATCATCGCCGTCAGGGGCGAATTCGCCTCGCCCACATGCGCCACGTTCAGCTCCGGGAAATAGTCCGCCCTCGGCTGCCCGTCAAAGTCTATCCCGCTGTAGAGCGCCCGGTTCGTCCCGTCCCCGTAGATGAACACCCTCGTGTCCTGCGCGCCGTTGTAGAGCTCGGCGAAGCGCATCGAGCGCACCTCCGCCGCCGAGGAGGCGGAGGCCGTCCAGCCCACCTCCATCGAGTTTGTCCCCTCCGCCGGGGCCGAGCCAAATATGACCTTTCCGGCAGCCGTGTCGGCCTCCCAGCCCGTCACGGCCGCGCCCGTGGCCGTGTTTATCACATAGTCCACCGAGGCTATGCCCCTCTCCGGCAGCACGAAGGACACCGACGAGCCGTCCGGCGAAAAGCGCATCCTGCGCGCCGCCGTCAGCTTGTTCGCCTGTTCCAGAGCCGTCCCGCCCCCGGAGGGCGGGGCCGCCACGGCCACCATCGGCCTGTAGCCGCCCACGTTTTCCAGGGACGAGCCGTCCCAGACCTTGTACTCTGTGCCGTTCAGCAGGTAGAGCTTCCCGTCGAAGCCGAACATGCACACGTCTCTCTCCGTGTCCACGGCCCCGCAGGAGGTCTTGCTCCACTTTCCGTCCGTCCCCAGGCTGAGCTGCCAGAGATAGCCGTTGCACGCGGCGCAGAGCACCTCCTCCCCGCCCACGAGGCCGGACCACAGCGCCCTGACGGCCGTGTCCGTCTCGTTGGAGACCACCTCCACGGGGTTGAACTCCCAGTCATAGCGGTCCACGGTCTGGCTGGCCGTCTCGCACGCCCCCTGGCAGGCCCACTCGCAGGAGCCCTCGCAGGCCGTCTGGCAGCCGGCCCCTTCGCAGTTCTGGCACTGGCCCTGGCAAGTGCTCTGGCAGGTCATGCAGCCCGTGCCCTCGCAGCTCTGGCAAAAGAGCTGGCAGGAGCCCGTGCACTCATTCATGCATATCCCTCCTCACTCTCTCCGCCGCCCTCAGCAGCAGCCTCATCCAGCGGCAGTACACCTCCGGCAGCCGGTTCAGCCGCCCTGTCGCCAGGTAGTTGTTCGCCGCGCAGCCCCCGTCGCAGATTTTCGCGCAGCCGCAGCGGCCGCAGCCGCGCTCTGAGCGCGCCCTCTCGCGCGAGTAGAGCTCCATCAGCGCACGGCGCCTCGCGTCGTCCACGCCCCCGCTCAGGTTGCCTATGTAGAACGGGCTCGCGCTGCCCTCGTTCGAGCAGAGCTCCTGGCAGGCGTATATCCCGCCGTCCGGCGCGATCGAGGCGAACCGCCCCGCGCCCAGTCCGCACTTGTTCTCCGCGCGCCGCCGCGAGGCGGCGCGCTCCTCCCCTCCGGGCGAGAGGTCGCCCAGCATCCGCTCCAGCGCGGAGAAGCGTATGCACTCCCCGCCCCGCCTCCGCCTGGCGGCGTACAGCCCGGCGTAGTCCATCACGGCGCGCTCCAGCGCCGCCCAGGCGTCCGGCGCCCAGCTCTCAAACACGTTGGGCATGACGAAGAAGCTCCTGAAGCCCATCGCCTCGGCCCAGCGTATGCTCTCAAACAGCCCTGCGCAGCTCGCCGGGGCGGCCGTCATGCGCAGCGTGACTCCCGGCCAGCGCGAGAGCACCTTGGGCACTATGGGCTCAAGCACGTCAAAGCTCCCGCGCCCGCCGTGGAACGGCCTGTTTGCGTCCTGCACCGCCCTGTCCCCGTCCATGGAGAGCAGCAGCCCGAAGTTCTCCCGCCTCATGAAGTCCAGCCTCTCGTCCGTGAGCAGCGTCCCGTTGGTCGTCACCGAGAATCGGAACGGCCGCCCCCCGGCCCTGACCCGCCTCACCAGCGGCTCTATGAGCTCGTCCCACATCAGCAGCGGCTCTCCGCCGAAGAAGTTTATGGAGGGGACCGTCCCCTCCCGCCCGGCGTTCCGGGAGAGGAACTCCACGGCCTCCCAGGCCGTTTCCGGCGCCATTCTCTCCGCCCCCTGCCGGACAAAGCAGTAGCGGCACTCCAGGTTGCAGCCATGCGTCACCACCAGCATGGCCGAGCTTATCGCGGGCAGCATGTCCATACGCCTCACTCCCCCGTGTGCTCCAGGGCGGCGAAGCGGTGTACCGCCCCGCCGGCGTCCCGGTAATAATAGCCCACGCACTGGGCCGCGTTCGCCGCCGTCACGGTCACGGGCTCGCCCGTGAGCACTATGTTCCCCACGCTGTCCGCCTCCGCCGTGGGATACATCGTGAACTGCGCCGTGCTGGCGCCCGTCTCGCTCCTGAGAGTCTCCGTCACCGTCCCGTCCGCCTCCACGCTGTACGCGCTCAGCAGCCCCGCCACCGTGCGGCTGCCCGGCCGTTTCCTCAGCGCGCCTCCGGCCGTCACGCGGAAGTTGCGCATCACGGCCGCCTCTCCGGCCTTCAGCCTGGCCTCGCCCTCCTGCGCCTCGTTCACTCCCAGCCACCGCTCTATCCTGTATATGGTCTCATTCGAGCCCGTGCGCACTCTGGCCATGTTCTCCTCCTAGTCCCTGCCCGGCTCCGAATAGCCCAGCGCCCTCTCGCTGTCGCCCAGTCCCTCGGTCGTGGGGTCGGTGACTATGCCGAGTATGGCCAGCACCGAGAAGAGGGCGTTTATCAGGCCCGTCAGCCTCTCGGAGAGGGCGCCCGTCTCCAGCTCGAAGCCGAAGAGGGACGCTGCCGCCTGCGCAAGCAGGAGCAGCGCCGGTATCAGCGTCAGCCAGAAAGTCCTGTTTTTCAGTCTTATCTTCCAGTTTATGCTCTTCACTATTCTCCTCCGTTCATCCTGTACAGCATCATCCAGACCTGTTGCCTCGTCGCCGCGGCCTCCGGGTTCGTCCCGTCGGAGATGCCCCGCTCCATCACCCAGGCCCTGGCCCTCTCCGCCTCGCTCTCCCCGGGCGATGCGCCGCCGTTTATGAGCGCCGGATAGTCCCTGTACGCCGCGTCCAGGTCCACCCTTCCGCTTATCCCCGCCACGCTCCCCGCGGAGCTGTACTGCCACATGCCTCCCGCCAGGGCGGGTGGCGAGGCCGGGTCCGGTTTCGCCGGCCACTGCGCCAGCCAGATATCGTATTCCCCGGCGAGCTGCCCGTCGAAATACCTCTGCAAAAAGCTGGGATTGGTGTAGAGCATGGGATACCTCCCCGCGGCCTTCACCGCGCCGCAGAACGCCCTGGCCATGGCCGAGGCCAGCTCCCTGGTCACGGTCACGCCGTTTTTCTCCGCGAACTCCACGCTGTCCCCCTCGAAGTCGTAGGCCACGGGGTAGCTCAAACGCCTCCCGTCTATCGCGCTCAGGCAGCTCGCGGCCTCCGCGGCCGCCATCTCCGGCGTGTAGGCGTAGGAGAACCAGTAGACCCCATAGGGTATCCCCAGCCTCTCGCACTCCGAGGCGTTCCTCGCGAACAGCTCGTCGGCGCTCGCGCGCCCGTAGCCGGCCCTCAGCATGGCAAATTCCACGCCGCTCGCTTTTACCTTCTCCCAGTCTATATTTCCCTGCCATTTCGATACGTCTATGCCTCTGCGGTATTCCATAACCGACCTCCCTTTCCGTCTCCGCCCGCACTTTCCGTCTCCGCCGCTCAGGCCGAAACACTCCAGCCCTTCGCCGCCGCCGTCGCCTTTTCCGCCTCCGTGAGCTCCGCGGCGCCGGGATTCCCCATCAGGCCCAGCTGCGCCGCGCCGCTCACCTGCGGCAGGCTGGCGATAAGGTCAAGTATCGCCCCGTGCCCCAGCGCGCAGTTGGCAAAACTCAGCGCCGCCCCGGCCCAGCCGGTCACGGCCGCGTCCAGGCCGGCCTCGCCCAGCGCGAAGCACTGCAGGAACATGGAGCCCACATTAGTCGCCGACGCCATCTTCAGCGGCCCCGCCCTCTCCAGGGCATAGCAGTTCTGGAACATATAGGCCAGGTTTGCGGCCGACGACAGGTCCATCGCTCCCACGCCCCTCAGCGAGCGGCAGTCGGCGAACATATACTGAGCGTTCTCCGCCGCCTGGATATCCAGCTCCCCGATCCCCTGCAGCGAATAGCAGTTCCTGAACATCCCGCTGGTGTCCTCCGCCGAGGAGAGGTCGAGCGCGGGCGCGGCCGGCAGTGCCGAGCAGCCGTGGAACATGGAGCTCAGGTTCTCGGCGTCCGAGGTGTCCATGGCAGGTATGGCCAGGAGGGACGCGCAGTTCTGGAACATGTAGCTCAGATCCGTCACTCCGGCCACATCCAGACCGGTCACCGCCGTCAGCGCGGCGCAGTTGCGGAACATGCCCGCGCCCGAGCCCGCGCTCGTTCCACCCTCCCAGGAGAGGTACCTCAGCGAGCCGAGCGCGTTGCGCGCGTTCGCGGCCCCGCAGGTCAGTTGCGCCCCCTCGGGCAGGCGGCACCTCATCTCCACGATGTTCCAGTTGGAATACTGCGCCCTGGCGCTGTGCCCGGAGGGCGCCCAGGACGTTATGCCGCTGCCGCTCACCTTTATCACGGCCTGCCTCATCCCGTCGGAGGTCTCCGAGCCGTAATCCGCCCCGTCGAGTTCCCCCTCCCAGGCCGTCCCCGGGCTCACGGACTCCGTGGCCTGCTGCACGAAGGCCCCTCCGCCCGCCGTCCCCAGGGCCACGGTGTAGTTGCCGCTGCAGCTCACGGTGAAGGCGCACAGCGCGCTCCCGCCCACCGGTATGTGCAGCAGCAGGTATATCTCCCCCGCCGCCGGCTCCGGCAGGGCCAGCCAGTCGGCCGGCCTCGTGCGGGAATACACCGTCTCCGGGGCCAGCGGCGGCGTCAGCGCCCCGCCCCCGGCCTGTATCAGGTTCAGCGCCGCGCTCATGGGCTCACCTCCAGCGAGAGCACGCTCACGTTCAGCGAACCCACTGGCGCCGACTCGCAGACGAAGGTCATCTCCCCGTCCACGGTCACGTCCAGCGCCCTGACCCCCGCCGCCGCGTAGCCGGCCTCGCTCCCGCTCGCCGCGCAGACCAGATAGGCCCTCCCGCTGCTCAGGAACAGCGCGTTCTCCACGGTCTGTTCGCCGTCCACCCAGCCATTTGCCGCGAGCGTCACGGATATCAGCGCCGCCGCGGGCCCCGCCGGCCCCCGCAGGTCAGTATATTCATATTCCGCCTGCCCGGCCACACGCACCCCCAGCTCGGTGCCGTCCCAGTCGAACTGCAAGCCCGGCCCGGGGTCCCCCTGCGGCAGGACGAAGTCAAAGACGGCGTCGCTCGCCGTCCCCACGTTGGTCACCTCCGGCACGCTGCCCTTCATCACGGTCCCCACCGCCACCGTCGCGGCGTCCCCCTTCGGCCCCGGCACCAGCCTGGCCTCTCCCAGCTCGGACTCCAGCTCCGGCGCGCCGGGGAGCTCTATCACAAGAGAGCTCACAGTATCACCTCCGATATCGAGTCGTATACGGCCACCGCCCCCATGCGCGTCGAGCCCAGCACGTCCCCGTCAGTGAACTTCACGCGCACGTCCAGCGGCAGGGCCGTGTCTGCCGGCAGGGCGAAGGTCTCCTCCTGCGTGAGCGGCAGCAGGAAGGCCCCCTCGGAGGCGCTGTACTCCACCTCGCCCGGATAGAGCTTCCTGAGCGCCCTTCCCAGGCAGAACTCGGCCGTGTCCACGTCCTCCGTCCCTATTGCCTGCCCGTCGAGCACCACGCGCACGGCCAGCGCGCACTCGTCTCCGCGTTTTATCTTCAATACCATACCTCCCCCTTGCCCGGCTTTCTGCCGGTCATGAATTCGATGTAGCTCATGGCCCCGTCCGCTTCCTCGTCCTCTTCCTCCTCCCGGCGGGGCAGCGCGGCGCGGCTCGAGCAGAAATACCGCAGCACGTCCACCCTGTGCGTGGGCTCGTGCGGCTCCCTGGCGCAGTCGTTGGGGTCCGCCGTGTCCGCCTGTATCTCCTTCAGGTCGTCGATGGTCCCCCTGCATGTGCGGAAGATAACCAGCCCCGGCCTGCCGTCCTCCCTCTGTCTGAGGGCCTCCTTTATCAGCAGATGCCCCTGGGCCCTGGCGTTGGGCACGCGCGTCACCGGCACGCCGCACTCGAAGAAGATGTCGGCTATCGTCCGCCCCGTCTCCCTCTGCCGGCTCCACATGTCCGGCGGCGCGAAGGTGGCCTCGATCTCCTCTCCCGGCAGGGTGTGCAGCAGTATCTGCCTCGCGGCCTCCCCGGCCACCAGCCCTGGGGCCGCGTACTCCCGGTACAGCCAGCTCCGCCCCTCTCCGTCCACGGCGAACCAGGCGCAGGCGAACATGTCCAGCCCGTAGTCAAAGGCCCTGTACCTGGGCCAGTCCGCGGGTATGGCGAAGGGCTCGGCCGTGTGCGAGGCCTCGTCGAACTCCGTGAAGTAGTTCCCGCCCATGGCGTTCCAGTCCCCGTAGCGGTAGGCCCTCCTCAGGTCCTCCGGCAGGGCCGAGAGCAGCCGCACATAGCCCGGCGAGCACCTCAGCAGCTCCGGGTTGTCCTCCACCGTCGCCGGGATGAACACGTAGTCCTCCGGGTTCTCGTTCTCCTCGGGGTTCTCCCGCCCGGTTATGAACTGCCTGTCCACAAAGAGCCGCTTCACCCACCTGTGCCCCACGCCCCCCGGGTTGCAGGTCAGGTACATCCGCTTGGGGAAGTCGTTCACCCCCCTGAGCAGTGAGCCGAGGAACTGGAAGGCCCTCCAGCTGAACTGCGTCGCCTCGTCGATGAATATCCAGTCGAACTACTGCCCGTTGTACTCCTGTTCCGAGCGCCCCTCCGCCCAGTGCCCGAAGCGTATCAGGCTGCCGTTTGAGAAGTAGATCGTCCTCCTCTCCGCGCTGTATCTGGCCAGCCCCGGCCTGAGCGATTGCGCCATCGGCTCTATCAGGTTCGACTGCAGCTCCCCGTAGGTCCGGCGCATGACCAGTATCCTTATCCCCGGATAGTAATAGGCGCCCAGCAGCGCCTTGGTCCTCACGGCCCAGGTCTTGCCGCCGCCCTTTGCGCCTCCATAGGCGGTGTAGAGCGCCCGGCTGGTGAAGAACTGCCGCTGCTTGGGGTTGGCAGTTCCCGGGTCCCAGACCTGCGGCATCCGCCTGGCCCTCATTTGGCCGCCTCCGCCCCGCCGAGGCCCTCCAGGCGTATGATAAGCCGGCCCTCGCCGCCCTCGGGCTCATCCTCCCGCCTGAGCACGGTCATCAGGCCCGTCACTCCAGTGCCGCCCCGCGCCAGGCGGGACTCGAGCCACTCCAGCCGCCTCAGCCTCGCGCGCTCCAGCACTCCCGCCGTGTCCTCCCTCTCGCAGAGCTCGCGGTATCTCTCCTCGCTCACGCCCAGCCTCAGTATCAGCCCCGCCTCTGAGGGATACCGCCCCTCGCGCGTACACTCGTCGAAGTATTCCTCCGACACCCGGGCTATCCTCGCCTTCAGCCCACTCATCTCGGTCCCCCTTTCAGTCACATCTGTGAATATAATCAACTTACTTAACAAAATCAACCCGCATTTTCCCCAATGAAAAAGGCCTCCCCCTTTCGGGGGAGGCACTGCCCGCCAGAATTCTCTCCGGCGGCCCAATGTGAAATTCAGTGCCCCGGCATGGGCGGACGGGCCGCACACGGGACCCTCTCCCGCTTGCCCGCCCAAGGCGCGGAGACAGCCGGTTTTAAGCCCTTGCCTGCCTTTGCACAGCAAAAAGAGCTCCCGAGGGCGCTCTTTTTCAGCCTTTGCCGGCCGCTCTCCGCCGCCCGGCCGGGCTCAGACGAAGCAGCGCACAAGGCTGTAGCAGCTTATGAGTGTTATCACGGCCATTATCACGAGGAACAGCCGGTCGACGTCCCGGTTCGTGAGCTTCGCGCTTATGCCCCTGCCCAGGAAGCCCCCCAGGACGCCTCCGGCGCACATCGCGATGAGCACCGGCCAGTCGAACTCGGGGACCGTGCCGCGCGCCAGCGTGTTTATGAAGCTCGCCGCCTGTGAGAAGAGTATGACGTAGAGCGAGTTGAGCGCAGCGGTCTTGGAGTCCATGGAGAAGAAGTAGTACAGCACCGCGAGGTTTACCGGCCCGCCGCCTATGCCCAGAAAGGCGCTGAGCAGGCCAAGCGTGAGGCCGATTGCAACGCATGCGGCCGCGTTTTTCACGTCCTTCGTCTTTACCTTCTGGCGGTTGAGCGTGTAGACGAATACCCCGGCGGTGAGGAGTATCATCATGGCCTGCTGGACTATGTCCACCGTGACGCCGCCGGCGGAGCGCACGAGCTCGAATATCTCCTTGCCCAGTACGCCGCCCGCCGCCGCGCCCATGGCCAGCAGCGTGCCGCGCCGCTTCTCGACCCTGACCGGGCCTCCGCGCGAGCGCAGCATGCTTGTCGCCGTCATCGCCAGCACGGTGCAGCCGGAGAGGAAACTCGCCGTGGCCGCGTCCATGCCGGACACGGCGTCGAGCACCGGCTTGATGATGACCCCGCCGCCGACGCCGCTTATGCCCCCGGCGGTCGTCGCCGCGAGACATATGAGGAAATATATTATCGCTTGCAGCAAAATCATCACCTCCGGGGCATGCGCGGCGTGCCCGGTTTTCACAGTCCATGCGCCTCTCCCCAGCGCCCGTGATTCACGGGGGCCGCGAATGGCGGGCCCGGAACGCCGCCGCGCCCCAATAAATTCCGGCCCGGGAGCGGCAAAACTGATTCGGCCCGGCGCGGGGCGCGCCCCCCCGGGGGCTCAGAGCCCCGCCTGTCTCAGCGACACGAAGCGCGTGTCGTACCCGCCGATAAGCGGCAGGCAGTAGCGCCGGAACTCGTCGGTGACGCCGCCGGGAGTTATCCACTCGAGGGGGAAGGTCTTTTCCGCGTTCGCGACCTCGGCGAGCGGGACGAGTATCGTCTCGCTTTTGTATTCGGGCTCGCGCCGGGTCTCAAAGCCGACCATGTATCCGGTCCGGCCCTCCACGGCGCTCCTGACGGCGACTGTCCCGGCGAGCTCTGCCTCATCGCGGTCGATCTCGCTCATGAGCGCGACGGATACGCGGCCCAGGAGGCCGGGCTTCTCGCTGCGGGACTTTATGCCGGTCTCGGCCATTATCATGTCGGAGAGCGTCTGCGCCGCGCCGCCGGGCACCCTGTGGCCGAAGCCGTCCACGATGCCGCTGTCTGCCACCGGCGCGCCGCCGGCGTAGTGTATGCCCTCGCTGACCGTGACCAGCAGCCCGCGGCCCTTCGCCCACTTCTCTTTGACGGCGGCGAGGAACCCGTCCTTATTGAAGTCCGTCTCGGGCAGGTAGACCAGGTGCTCGCAGGGCATGAGCTCGGAAAACAGCGCGCTCGCGGCGGTTATCCAGCCCGCGTTGCGGCCCATCAGCTCCATGACCACGACGTGGATGGGCAGGGCGGCGGCGTCCTGGGCGAGATCCAGCGTGCTCACGGACGCGTATTTGGCCGCGCTGCCGAAGCCGGGGCAGTGGTCGGTGACGGCGAGGTCGTTGTCTATGGTCTTGGGTATGCCTATGACGCGCAGCTCGTAGCCGCTATCGACGGCGAGGTTATAGACCTTGTTGCAGGTGTCCATGGAGTCGTTGCCGCCGTTGTAGAAGAAATAGCGTATGTTGAATTTTTTGAAGCACTCGAGCACGGCGGGGTAATCGGCGTCCGTGAGCTTCCGGCGGCAGGAGCCTATCGCGGAGGCCGGCGTGCGCGCGAGCAGATCCAGCTTCTCATCCTCCACCGCGCCGAGGTCTATCAGATCCCCGGCGAGTATGCCCTCCGCGCCGAAGCGCGCGCCGTATATTCTCTCAATCTCCGGGTGATTTTTCGCCTCGCGAACGGCGCCCAGCAGGGAGCTGTTTATGACGGGCGTCGGCCCGCCGCCGTGGGCTATCAGCATGTTGCCTTTGAGCATGTCGCGCCTCCTCACACGCCGCTCAGGTCGTCGTCCGCCATGCACAGGTGGACGGCGCCGAGCTTGAAGGTCTGCGGCAGGGCGAGGATCCTGGGATTGCCGTCTGTGAACTTGCGCGTGGCGTCGTCGAGCGCCTCCTCGAAGGTGGCGCGGGTCTTGAGCCCCATGCCGCGCGCGATGCCCGGCTCCTGCGCGCCGACGATGTAGATTGCGGCTGTGTTCATCTCGGCGATGTGTCCGCAGCTCATCATGGAAAAGCCGTGGAAGGGGTGGAAGGCGTTGCAGAAGCGGTACTTGCGTATGTACTCCTCGTTCGTGGCGAAGTACTCGCCGTAGCGGTCCATGTCGGGCAGTATCTGCATGTAATCGTGCTGGAACATCTCGTACAGCTCCCGCAGGTAGGGCCATCTCTCGTCGTGGAAATAGCCGTTGCAGATGCTCGAGCAGATGATCACGCAGTTTTCCTTCATCACGCGCTTGTGGCGGATGACCTGCGCGGAAAGCGCC
>CALWYN010000068.1 GCA_944385755.1 uncultured Oscillospiraceae bacterium | reverse complement strand
GGATGCCCGAGTACCTGCCAGATGAATTCCCCAAACTGCAAAACGCCAAGCTCTGGTCCGAAGGCACTTATGTGATGTACGCCATACTCTCCGACGAGGGGCGCGACGCGGCCCTGGGAGCCTTTGAGGGCTGCTTCGGCTGACAGGCATAGGGCAAAACAACACGGCGGACGAAAGTCCGCCGTGTTATTTGCGTTGGGGGCGTATCCGGCGGTCAGGACGTGCCCCGGACGTGTACGGGCAGCGGCGCCGCGGTTCAGCAGTCAAACTCGTGCTCTCCCACGGTTATTGTCCGCGTCAGCTCCTCGCCGCGCCAGGGACGGCGTATTTCAATCAGGTTCAACACGGTGTAGCCCCGCTTCCGCAGGAAGGCTATGATGCGGTGGTTGTTGGGGTGGACGCAGTTGTAGACCGTGTCGCCGCCGTAGGAGACGGCGATCTCTTCTGCCCTGGCGTGCAGCGCCGAGGCGACGCCGCGCCGGCGGAACTCTTCCCGGACATAGAGCGACTCCACCCAGACGGTGCCGCCATCCACGCGGCAGACCATATAGCCGGCGTACCCACCGTCAATGATGGCGGCGAAAACGGGGAACCCGGCGGCGAGATATTCCGTGATTTCTTCGCGCGCGGCCTCGGGGCACGGGCTGGCCTCTCTGCTGCGGTAGGACAGCAGCTCCACACGGAATAGTGCGGCCAGCCCGGCAATAGCGTCGTTGGCTTCGGCTATTGGGATGATTTCCATACTGATTCCTCTCTTTGCGGCGGCAGAGCCGGACTTTGCGTTTAAGTATACCGCCGTTGGCCATCGGATGCAAGTTATGCCTTGACACACTATTCGGGGCATGATAATATACTGTAAGCGTATAGGTTATCGGCTGTGAAGGGGAGAAGTACCGTTTTACACCGGCAGCAGAGAGGCGCCGCATCAGCTGCGAGCGGCGCTTGCCAGGAGAGGCGGGAAATGCGCCCCGGAGCCCCGGGAGGAGGAAATGCCTCCCCGTAAACGCCGCGTTAAGGCGAGAAGCGTTCCAGGGGGACGCGGAGTGATAAGCGAGAGTGGAACCGCGTAGGAATGCGCCTCTCATGCCGAAGGGCATGGGGGCGTTGTTTTTTTGCTGCCGCCGAAAAAGCGGCTCACGGCGACCGGCCGGCATACTTTCTGCCATTCATCATGAGCTGTTCTTGAAATACACAAAGTATTCCTGCGAACATCTCATTTCGACTGACGAAAAGCCTGCTCGCCCGCTCGCTCGTTCCCGCTTTCCCGGCGGCAGCATGGTTAAGGCGGATGCAACTGTGGCCGCGAGGTCAGTCCGCCGCGGCACGAAGTCCTTAACAGTGGCCGCGTATACCACCTGCCAGGCACGGCGGCGGTTTCGGGCTCTCGCCGTTCCTCCCGGAGACTCAGAATTTTTGGAGGAAGAAAAATGTTCAAGGAACTCATGGAGACCGTGGAGGCCTACAAGGCGCGCGACCCGGCGGCCAGAAGCACACTGGAGATACTTCTGCTGTATCCGGGAGTGCGGGCCACCCAGAGGCACAGGCTGGCCCACTGGTGCTACGAACACGGGCACAAGTTTCTGGCCCGCTATATCTCCCAGCGCACGCGCCACATGACCGGGATTGAGATCCATCCGGGGGCCAGGATAGGCAAGAGGCTGGTCATCGACCACGGCATGGGCATCGTCATAGGCGAGACCGCCGAGATAGGCGACGACTGCCTCATTTATCAGGGTGTCACCCTGGGCGGCACAGGCAAGGAGACGGGCAAGCGCCACCCCACCATCGGCAACAACGTCCTTATCGGCTGCGGCGCGAAAGTGCTGGGGCCGTTCAAGGTGGGGGACAACAGCCGTGTGGCGGCGAACGCCGTCGTGCTGGGCGAGATCCCGCCGGACTCCACCGCCGTCGGCTCCCCGGCCCGAGTCGTGCGCTCGAAGGGGGAGAAGGTGGAATATGTCAAGAATGTCGAACAGATACATGTCACCGACCCACTGGTGCAGGAGGTCAAGGCCCTCCGGGCCGAGCTCGACGAGCTCAAGGCCTCTGCCGGCGCGTAAATACTTTCGATAAACGGAGGAATAGTAATGAAGCTGTACAATTCCGCAACCCGGACCAAGGAGGAGTTCGTCCCCCTCCACCCCGATATAGTTAAGATGTACACCTGCGGGCCCACGGTCTACCACTACGCGCACATCGGCAACCTCCGCAGCTACATCATGGAGGACGTGCTGGAGAAGTACCTGCGCTATCTGGGCTACAACGTAAAGCGTGTGATGAACATCACCGACGTCGGCCACCTGAGCTCCGACGCCGACACGGGCGAAGATAAGATGCTCAAGGGCGCGAAGCGCGAGCACAAGACCGTCATGGAGATAGCAAAGTTCTACACGGACGCCTTCTTCGACGACTGCGCCAGGCTCAACGTCAAGACCCCGGACGTGGTGGAGCCGGCCACGGCCTGCATCGACGAATATATAAAGATAATCTCCAGGCTCATGGACACCGGCTATGCCTATTTCGCCGGAGGCAATGTGTATTTCGACACGAGCAAGCTGAAGCAGTACTATGTCTTTAACGACTTTGATGCCGACGACCTCGACGTGGGAGTTCGCGAGGGCGTGGAGGAGGACACGAACAAGCACAACAAGAACGACTTCGTCCTCTGGTTCACCAAGAGCAAGTTCGAGGACCAGGCCCTCAAGT
Organism: uncultured Oscillospiraceae bacterium; assembly: GCA_944385755.1. GTDB lineage: Bacteria > Bacillota > Clostridia > Oscillospirales > Oscillospiraceae > Scatomorpha. Next base: position 25 of record CALWYN010000068.1, on the reverse strand, counting down.
GGGACTCCCCCTGGGGCGTGGGCTA
>CALWYN010000067.1 GCA_944385755.1 uncultured Oscillospiraceae bacterium | reverse complement strand
GGACAAGCTCACCGTAGCGGGATGTGTTCAAGAATATGAGCGCGGAGGTAATCTGCGCGCGGGGGGGGCCTTTTGGTCAGGGGATTTTTTATCTGTGCCGCTTGTCGCCGGCCGGCAGCCCTGCATTATAATTCGTACTGAACAAAGCCCAAGCCTTGAAAGCCAGGGCTTTCAAGGCCAAATTGCTCTGTTCAAGTGCAGGGTTTTTGAGCGAAATTGCGCGGCAGCCGCCGCGCGAATAAACCGCGTTGCGCTTTATTCAGCAGACATTATATACCCAGCGCGCCCCGTTGGCAATACCCGCGGAGGCAAAAAGCGCCGCGCGCCTCCGCCCCTCATTGGGGCGGAGAGCGCGCGGACCACTTGATTTTTCACTCGTCCCTGAACCCGAAGTTTTTCAGCATGAATTGCGAGTCCCGCCAGTTTTCCTTCACGCGTACCCAGGTCTGCAGATACACCTTCGTGCCGAGAAAACTCTCCATATCTTTTCTGGCCATCTCTCCGATTGTGCGCAGCATCTCGCCTTTTTTGCCGATGATGATGCCCTTGTGGCTGGCCTTTTCGCAGTATATGGTCACGTCTATCTCCACGACGCCGTCCTCCCGCTCGGCAAAGCGCGTCACCTCGACGGCCGTGCCGTGCGGCACCTCCTTGTCCAGCTTCCAGAGCAGCTTCTCGCGCACCATCTCGGCGCAGAGCTGCTTCTCCGGCTGGTCGGTGTACATGTCGTCCGGGAAGAGGTGGGGCCCCTCCTCGGCGTATTTCTCGAGCTGGGACAGCAGCTCCTCCAGCCCCTCGCGCCTCCTGGCCGAGATTGGGATTATCGCGTCGAAGTCGTGCTCCCCGGCGTAGGCCGCCATCACCTCCAGCAGCTCGCCTTTATCAACGGTGTCAATCTTGTTTACCGCGAGCACGGCCGGTATGCCGGCCGCCTTTATCTGCGCTATCAGCTCCGACTCCTGCCTGCCTATCGAGGCTATGGGCTCCACCACCAGCACCACGGCGTCCACATCGGCCACGCTCTCGCGCACCACCTTGTCCATATACTCCCCAAGGCGCGTCCTCGCGCGGTGGAAGCCCGGGGTGTCCATCAGCACGAGCTGGGTCTCCCCCCGCTCGACTATGCCCGTTATCCTGTTTCGCGTGGTCTGCGGCTTGTTGGAGACTATGGCCACCTTTTCGCCCACGAGCGCGTTTGTCAGCGTGCTCTTGCCGACATTGGGCCTGCCGGCTATGGTTATCATCGCGTTCTTTTCCATATGTACGCCCTGCTTTCAGCTGTTTTGCCCCGGCTGCCGCGCCTGCCTGCCCAGCAGGCGCATTATCTCGTCCTCCCGGCTGCGCATCTCGCGCTTCATCGGCCCCTCGTCCACATGGTCGTAGCCCAGCAGATGCAGCACGCTGTGCACCGTCAGGTACATTATCTCCCTCTCAAAGCCGTGCCCGAACTCCTCGCCCTGGGCGGCGCAGCGTTCGAGGGATATGGCCATGTCGCCCAGCAGCACCGCGCCGCTCTCCGGGTCCCTCTCGCAGCCGGCGCCGTCAAACCTGCCGGGGCACAGCTCGTTCATCGGGAAGCTGAGCACGTCCGTCGGCGCGTCCACTCCCCTGAACTCCCGGTTTATCTCCCTTATTCCCCCGTTGTCCGTCAGCAGCACGCTTATCTCGCACCGGCAGCGCACCCCCTCCGCCCGCAGGGCCGCCCTGGCCGCGGAACATATCAGCCGCCGCGCCTCCGGATAACCCAGGCCGCGCCTAGAGCGCGAAACCACTATCCGGGCCGCCATCAGAACTTGTAGACCGCGGCCATCTTGGCCTCCAGATAGTCCGTATAGAACTTCGCGTCAAACGGCGCGCCCATCGCGCTCTCCATCAGCTCGGTGGGCCTGTACAGCTTCCCGTGCCTCCAGATGCGCTCCTCCAGCCACTTTGACACGGGCGAGAGGTCGCCCGCCGCCACGCACTCGTCCACGTCCACCGTCTCCTTCATCTTGGCGAGGAGCTGAGCGCCGTAGGCGCTGCCCAGCGCATAGCTGGGGAAGTAGCCTATCTGCCCTCCGGACCAGTGCGAGTCCTGAAGCACGCCGCTCCTGTCGTCCGGGACCTCTATGCCCAGGTATTTCCCATACAGCTCTCTCCAGGCCGCCGGCAGGTCCCGCGCCTCCAGCTCCCCGTGCATGAAGGCCCTCTCCAGCTCATAGCGCACCATGATGTGCAGGCTGTAGGTCAGCTCGTCGGCCTCTATGCGTATCAGGCCGGGGCGCGCCGTGTTCACGGCCCGCCAGAACTCCTTGGCCGTATATCTCCCCAGCTCCGGGCAGAGCCCAGTGAGTGTGGGCCAGATCATCTCCGCGAACGGCCTTGAGCGGGCTATGATGTTCTCGAAAAAGCGCGACTGGCTCTCGTGCACGCCCATGGAGACGCCGCCGCCCAGCCCGGTATACGCGTACTCATCCGCCGTGTGCAACTCATAGAGCGCGTGGCCCCCCTCGTGTATCACGCTGAACATGGAGGAGGCGAAGGCCCTCTCGTAGTAGTGCGTCGTTATCCTCACGTCGTACTTGGACAGGTCCATCGTGAAGGGGTGCTCCGTCGTCCCGAGGCGGCAGCGTTTCGGGTCCAGGCCCAGCAGCTCCATGAGCTTCCCGGAGAGCTTCTCCTGGGCGGCTATGGGGAATTCCACATCCAGCATGGAGGTGTCCGGCGCCTCCGCCCTCCCCACGCGGGCGATGAGCGGCACGAGCTTGTCACGCAGCACGCCGAAGAAGCGGTCGCACCGCTCCATCGTCAGCCCCTCCTCATACCTGTCCAGGCAGTAGTCATAGGGGTCGGTGTCCGGCGCGGCCAGCGCGGCAAAGCGCCTGTTCGCATCTATTATTTTCTGCAGCACGGGCTCAAACGACGCGAAATCGTCCCTCTCCTTGGCCTCGGTCCAGACGATGTGGGCCTCGTTCAGCAGCTCGCGGTAGGCCACATACTCCTCCTGGGGAATGCTCCTCAGCTCGCGCAGGTCCTTCTGCCTGAGCTCCACGATTCTGCGCTCCGCCGGCGTGAGCTCGTCCATGTGCCCGGCGAGCGTGTCCAGTATCCGCTCGTTCCTCTCCCCCGTGCTCAGCGCATAAGCCGCCGCGCTCAGCACGCTCAGCGCCTTGCCGCGCGGGATATAGGTGTCCCTCGGCGCGCCCGTGCTCCCGTCATAGTGCATGGAGCCCATGGCGTAGCCGTAGGCAAACTCCTCCTGTTCCAGTCTTTTCAGTTCCTCTCTGGCCTCTGAAAGTGTCATTTATATTCCCTCCTGAACTTTTTGTCCTATGTAAAGCAGATGTTCCGACCAGCTCAGCAGCTCCGGCCGCTCGCACAGCCTGAGCGACAGCCCGATCCAGGCGGCCCGGGCCGCGGCCGGCAGGCCCTTGAAGTCCTCCCTGGAGGCCAGCACGCCCTCGCTGCCCACAAGATGCAGTTTTCTCAGCGGGAAGCCCTCGAAATGCCTCTCAACACTTGAAATCTGCGCGAAATACGCCCTGGTGAACGCCTCCCCGGCGTAGTCCGCGCCGCGCTCGAGGCAGTCGTAAAAGCACCTGTTTATTTCATCGCCGCTCACGCCGTCAATGCCCTCCGGCCAGTCGGCCATGTGCCCCAGCCGGTAGAGCAAATCGCTGTACATGGAGATGAATGCCGCGAAGAGCACTCCTCCCGGCCTGAGCCTTGAAAGGCAGTTGGCTATCGCCGCTCTCCGCTCCTCCTCTTTCAGCAGGTGATAGAGCGGCCCCATGCAGAGCACGTGGTCGAACGGCCCTTCCGGCAGCGTGTACGCGTCCAAGGCGTCACCCTGCAGAGCCCTCAGCACCAGACCGGCCTCCGCGGCCTTTTTCCGCGCGAGGGCCACGTTCCCGTCCGAGAGGTCCACAAGTGTGACCTCACAGCCCCTCTTCGCGAGATGGATGGAGTATCTCCCGGGGCCCCCGCCGAGGTCGAGCACGCTCTGGCCGGGCAGCACATACCGGTCGATATACCGGCTGTTTATCTCGAATTCCCAGGGATTTTGCTCAAGCCGCTCCCACTCGGCCAGGGGATTGCCGTCATAGAAGCCCTTCACGGCCTCCCTGTCGCTCACTTGCTCTTCCTCCTGAACTGCTGCTTCGCCAGCTCCCTGGCCGGGGCGCGCTTTTTCTCGTCCCGCTCATAGGCCTCGATTATCTTCTGCACCAGCTCATGGCGCACAACGTCCGCCCCGGTGAGGCGGCAGATGGCGATGTCGTCTATGCCCTTGAGCACCCTCATCGCCTCCTTGAGGCCGGACACCTTGTCCTGGGGCAGGTCTATCTGGGTCACGTCCCCGGTTATGACCACGCGGGAGCCGAAACCTATGCGCGTGAGGAACATCTTCATCTGCTCGCGAGATGTGTTCTGCGCCTCGTCGAGGATTATAAAGCTGTCGTCGAGAGTGCGGCCGCGCATATAGGCGAGCGGCGCGACCTCTATATTGCCCCGCTCGAGGTATTTGTTGTACGTCTCCGGTCCGAGCATCTCAAAGAGCGCGTCGTAAAGCGGCCTCAGATAGGGGTCCACCTTGCTCTGGAGGTCGCCTGGCAGGAAGCCCAGCCTCTCCCCCGCCTCCACGGCCGGGCGGGTCAGTATGATGCGGTTCACCTTCTCCGAGCGGAACGCCGCCACGGCCATTGCCACCGCGAGATATGTCTTGCCCGTGCCGGCGGGGCCGATGCCCAGCGTTATCGTGTTAGCGCCCATGGCGTCCACATAGGCCTTCTGGCCCAGCGTCTTGGCCTTTATCGGCTTGCCCTTTGCCGTGATGCACACCACGTCGCCGGAGAGCTCGGAGATCTTGGCCTCTCTCCCCTCACCCACCAGCTTGAGTATATACCTCACGTTCTGCGCGTCTATCGGCTCCCCGCGCGATGCCAGCTGCAGCAGGCCGTTTATGGCCTTCTCCGCGGCCATCACATTCTCCGCCTCGCCGGAGATGCGCAGCTGGTCGTCCCGGTCCGTCACCCGGACTCCCAGCTCGCCCTCTATTATCCTCAGGTTCTGGTCAAACGAACCGAAAACGCTTATGACGTTCTCCATTCTGTCTATCGGCAGCGTGCGTTCTATCATCTGTTTCCCCTCTTTGTCTCTATGGTGATACCGGCGTCTCCACAGCAATATTCTGCTCACACTCGGTCCTGAGCGTGACCATAAGCAGCCCTCCGCTCTCGGCCGCGCTGAAAGTTGCCGACAGGGCCTCTCCCCTGCCGTCCAGCCGGGACTCAAGTTCGGCGAGCAGGGCGGCCTTCAGCCTCTCCTCCAGCTCCGCGCGGTCCGCCTCTCTCTCCACGATCTCGTACTCCACATACCGCTCGCGTATCAGCTTCACCGGCAGGGTGAACACGCCCTCGAGCGCGAGCGGATATTCGCTGATTATTTTATCACAGCCGATACCCATTTTGCCACTGTCTCCATAAAAATTCAAGCGTGTTTTCCCAATCACCAGCGCCCACCGGCTGTGAAAGGCGGTCTCGGCCCCTCTCTCCGTCCTGACAAGAGGGGCCGCCGCGGTCAGTTCATACCAGGTCCGGGCAGTCACGTCCGCCTGCGCGTGTACCTGGCGCGCCTCTCCGCCCGGCGTGCTCATCAGCGACGAGACCAGCTCCTCACCTTCAAGCACCGCGTCCCCGGCGCTCACCAGCGGCGTGCCCATGTATACGTCCACCCGGGTTATTATGCCCGTCGCCGACGCCGTCACCGAGTAGGGTTCGTCGTTGTCCACCAGCTCAGGCCGCTCCACCCTCTCCCGCACGCTCACCAGCGCCCTGGAGCCCTCCACGCTCACGCCCACCCAGCTCAGCTCCGGCAGCGCGAGTATCACCTCATTTTTTATCTTATCCGCCTGCCAGCCCGGCCAGAATGAGCCGTATGACACCCCTGAATCGGCCAGGGCCCTGAGCACCTCCCCCGTGGATACCCGCTCGTTGCCCTCCACGTCAATCTCCCACACGAACAAACTGGAGGCCCCCAGCAGCGAAAAGCACAGCGCCAGGCCCGCGGCCAGCGCCGCTCTCCGCCTGACGCGCCTTTTGAACACCGGGGCTCCCGTGCGCCTGATGACGCGCAGCTCACACTGGCACCTCGCCGCCAGCCGCTCTGCCGCCGCCCAATCGGAGGCCGCGATTGTCAGGCGCATGGTGCAGCCGTCGAGCGGCTCCGCGGCCGAAAAGCCTATGCCCCGCCCGGACAGGGCATTCAGCAGCTCCGCCGGTGAGGCCCCAGACACCTCCGCGCGCACGCCTCCGCGGAAAAAATTGAAAATTCCGTACATCAGTCCAGCTCCACACATAGTATGCGCCCTCTTATGAGCAGCGCGTCCCTGTCCATTGCCGCCAGTTCGAGTTCCTCTCCGCGTATGCGGACGAGCTCCCCCCGGCCCTTGACTTCTATGCACTCGCGGGAATACAGGCTGATCCCCCTGTGATCCTCCACCAGCGCGCGGGTGCGGCCCATGACGGTCAGCTTCATCAGCCCCGCCACGCCCGCCGGCAGCTCCAGCCTGTCGGCTATGTCCTCTCTGAACGCCCTGCCGTCCACAGCCTCACCCCCATGGAGGATTTTATGCCGCCGGCGCGGATATAATGTTCTCTCCGTGAATACCATCTACGGGGGGTATGTACATGCAGTTCAAACGCCTTCTCGCCCCCGTCCTAGCCGTACTTGGCCTGGCCGCCCTCGTGGCCTGGTCCGGCGGGGCCATGGACGGCGCGCGCCGGGGACTTGACACCTGTGCCCGGGTGCTGATCCCGTCCCTTTTCCCGTTCTTCATCATGTCCGCCCTGCTGCGCTCCACCGGGGCCGTGCACGCCCTCGCGCGCGCCGCTTCCCGGATAATGCCGCGCGTATTCGGCGTCCCGGGCGCGGGGGCCGCCGCCCTGGTGCTGGGCCTCACGGGCGGCTACCCCATAGGCGCGGCCGCCGCAGCGTCCCTGGTGAGCTCGGGCGAGATAAGCCGCGGGGAGGGCGAGCGCCTGCTCGCGTTCTGCAACAACTCCGGCCCGGCCTTTCTTGTGGGCGCAGCCGGGGCCGGGGTTTTCGGCAGCGCCGGCGCCGGGCTGCTGCTGTACGCATCCCATGTTCTGGCGGCTATTGCCGCCGGCGCGCTGCTGCGCGAACGCGCCGGAGCTGCCTCCGTCTCGCCACCCCCGGCCCCTCCCGAGCCCTCCCTCTCCCTCACTGAGGCCGTGGCCTCCTCCGTCTCCGGCATGCTCTCGG
>CALWYN010000066.1 GCA_944385755.1 uncultured Oscillospiraceae bacterium | reverse complement strand
TTCTGCGGGTGGATGATCTGCCTCGGGCAGACCTCGGCGCAGTGGCCGCAGGAGGTGCACTTGTCGTAGTCTATCACGGCCACGTTGTCCACCACCTTTATCGCGCCGGCCGGGCACTCGCGCTGGCACTTCATGCAGCCTATGCAGCCCGCATCACAGACCTTGCGGGTCCTGGCGCCCTTGTCAGTGCTGTGGCAGCCCACGAGGACGGCCTGCTCATAGGGCACCTTGCGGATGATGTGCTTGGGACACGCGCCTGCGCAGGCCATGCAGGCCACGCATTTCTCGCGGTCCACCTCCGCCACGCCGTCCACTATGTGCATGGCCCCGAACTGGCAGGCGCGCACGCAATTGCCGAGCCCAATGCAGCTGAACTGGCACTCCTTGGGGCCCCTGTTGCCGAAGCGCATGGCCGCCAGGCAGTCCTGCGGCCCCTCGTAATTGAAGAGGAGCTTTGCCTTCTCCGCGGTGCCGGAGCAGGGGACAAAGGCGACGTATTTGACCGGGGCCACGGCGTCGAGGCCCATTATGGCCGCGACCTTCTCCGCGGCGGCGGCGCCGCCGGGACCGCAGCGGTCCGGCGGGGCCTCCCCCGCGACCACGGCGGCGGCATAGGCGTCACAGCCGGCGAAGCCGCAGCCGCCGCAGTTGGCGCCGGCCAGGGCCGCGCGGACCTCGTCTATGCGCGGGTCCTGCTCGACGTAGAATATCTTGGCGGCAAAGGCCAGGATTGCGCCGAACACGGCGCCCATGATGCCGAGGACCAGGACGGCGTAAAGTACGTTCAACATCTCTCTCGCCCTCCCTTAACCTATCCGCATGCCGGAAAAGCCCATGAAGGCGAGGGCCAGGAGGCCCGCCGTCACGAGGGCTATGGGGAAGCCCTCGAAGCTCTCGGGGTAATCGGCGAACTGGAGGCGGTCGCGCACGGAGGCGAACAGGACGATGGCCACCATGAAGCCCAGGCCGCCGGTGACGCCGTAGACGACGCTCTCGATGAAGTTGTAGTTGTTCTGCACGTTCAGCAGCACGACGCCGAGCACGGCGCAGTTCGTGGTGATAAGCGGCAGGTAGATGCCGAGGGCGGTGTAGAGCGAGGGTATGGACTTCTTCAGGAACATCTCGACGAACTGGACGAGCACCGCGATTACCAGTATGAAGGCCAGGGTGCTCATGTACCCGAGTTCAAGGCTGACCAGCAGCTCGTTGACCACGTAGCAGATGGCCGAGGAGAGGCCCAGGACGAAGGGGACGGCGATGCCCATGCCGACCGCGGTGTCTATCTTGGTCGAGCAGCCGAGGAAGGGGCAGCAGCCGAGGAACTGCGAGAAGATGAAGTTGTTGATAAGAATCGCGCCGAGCGATATTGTGAGCACGGATTCAAGCATTGTTCGCAGCCTCCTTTACAACCTCGACCTTGGCGGCGCGCTCCGCCGCCTCCTTCTTCTCGGCCGACTTGCGCAGGGCGTACTGCATGGCCGCGAGGAGTGAGGCGAGAGTCAGAAAGCCGCCGAAAGGCATGAGAAGGATGGTGGCGCCGTAGGTCTCGGGGAAGATGCGGATGCCCGCGCCGCTGCCGTCGAGCGTCAGCCGGAAGCCCTCGGTGATGTCGATGAGGCCGCCGCCGAAGGTGCCGGAGCCGAGCAGCTCGCGTATCAGGCACATGCAGACGAGCACGACCGTGTAGCCGAAGCCCTGGAATATGCCGTCCCAGAAGCTGGGGCCTACCGGCTCGTGCTGGCAGAAGGCCTCCGCACGGCCGATTATGATGCAGTTGACGACGATGAGCGGTATGAACACGCCCAGAGAGGCGCTCAGGGCGGGTATGTAGGCCTGCAGCAGCAGGTCGACGATGGTGACGAAGCCGGCGATGACCACGACGAAGATGGCCAGGCGGATGTCGTTCGGTATGGCCTTGCGCAGCGCGGAGATGGCCACGTTGCAGCAGGTCAGGATTATCAGCACGGAGAGGCCCATGCCCAGTCCGTTGAACAGCGACGTGGTTATGGCCATTGTGGAGCACATGCCGATGCGCTGGACGAGGACGGGGTTGTTGGTGATGAGGCCCTCTTTAAACTGTTGCTTCAGATTCATTCAGAGCCCTCCTTAACCCAGAGATTCGACGACCTCGATGGCCGTGTTGCACGCGTCCACGATCGCCTGCGAGGAGATCGTCGCCGCTGTTATCGAGTCAATCTCGCCGCCGTTCTTGCTCAGGGCCATGCCGAGTGTCTGGCCCACGAACTGGGAGCGGAAGCTGTCCTCGGTTATCTTCGCGCCGAGACCGGAGGTCTCCGCGTGCTCGATAATCGAGACGCCCGTTATGGCGCCCGCACTGTCCACGCCCACGGCGGCGTTTATGGAGCCCTGGGCCCCGGAGAACGTCAGCTCCACGACATAGCCCTCGCCGCCGGCCTGGGAAATGGCGTCCACGGTCTCCCACGCCTCTTCGTCGAAGCTCACGGAGGTGTACTCGCCGTCGTAGGGGAGCACGGCCTGATAGGCCTCGGCCCTCGCCTCGGCCCGGCGCATCGCTATGATGTCCTTGGTGAAGTAGTTGACCACGCCGAGGACCCCGGACGTGATTGCGGAGACGACGAAGAGTATCAGCGCCAGCTTGACTATCTGGTTGGAGGATTTCTTGGTCTCGGTCATACGGACGCAGCCTCCTTTGCCTTTTTCTTTGCCTCTTTCTTCGCCTGCTTCGCGGCCTTTACATCCTCCGCGCTGACGCCGAACTGGCGCGGGCGCGTGACGCGGTCAACGGCCCAGGCGCAGCAGTTCATGATGAGGATGGCATAGCTGACGCCCTCCGGATAGGAGCCGAAATAGCGTATGAGCACCGTGAGCGCGCCGCAGCCGGCGCCGAAGATAAGCTGTCCCCTGAGCGTTACGGGGCTGGTGGAGTAGTCGGTGGCCATGAAGAACGCGCCGAGCAGCAGTCCGCCGGAGAGGAGGTTGAACGCCGTCCAGTCGAGCCTGTTATAGCCCTCGTGGCCGAAGATGAGGCAGAGCACCGCCACGGTGCCTATGAACGCGGTGGGTGTGCGCCAGGTTATCACCTTGCGCCACAGCAGATAGGCCGCGCCCAGCAGTATGGCCAGCGCGCTCACCTCGCCCATGCACCCGGGGATGCCGCCCAGGAAGAGGGAACCGTAGTTGAAATACTCCGGCATCGCCGTGCCGGCGTAGAGATAGCTGAGCGGGGTGGCCATGGTGGCGGCGTCCACCACCGTGGCGCTGAGCGTGGTGGGAATGGCCCAGCTGGTCATGAACCCGGCGTAGGCCGCGGTGAGGAAGGCGCGGCCGGCGAGCGCGGGGTTGAGGAAGTTCTTGCCTATGCCGCCGTAGAGCTGCTTTACCACCACGATGGCGAAGAACGCGCCTATGACGCACATCCACCAGGTGGCATTGCTCGGCAGGACGCAGGTCAGCAGGAAACCGGTGACGACGGCGGAGAGGTCGCCCACGCTCCGGCTCTTTTTCATCAGCTTCCTGTATCCCCACTCGAAGAACACGCAGGAGAACACGCTGACGGCCAGGAGCAGCAGCACCTTGACGCCGAACATATAGGTTCCCACGGCCAGCGAGGGCACAAGGGCGATGATGACGTCGAGCATTATACGCGTCGTGTCCCGCTCCGTCCTGACCAGGGGGTTGGAGGATACGGTGAACAGCTTCTTCTCTTCCATTACACACTCGCCTCCTTTCCGGCCATGGCCGCGGCGCTTACGCGGGCGGCCTCCGCGCGGGCCTTCTCCTCCGCCCTCTTGGCGTTGAGCATGGCCTTGCCCACCTTGAAAGTGTGGGTGAGGGGCAGGCGGCCCGGACATCCGTAAGAGCAGCTGCCGCACTCGAAGCAGTCCATTACGTGGTACTCCTCCATCTTCTTGTAGTCGCCCTTGCGTATGTACATGTACATGTAGATTGGCTGGAGCTTCATCGGGCAGTGCGCTATGCAGTTGCCGCAGCGGATGCAGACGGGGTCTTCAATGTCCCTGTCCTCCTTGTCGGTGAACACCAGGAGGCCCGACGCGCCCTTGACGCTGCCGGCCGAGATGTCCGCCACGCAGATGCCCATCATGGGCCCGCCCATGCAGATGCGCCTGACATCGCCCACAAAGCCGCCGGCCTCGTTGAAGATATGCTCCAGCGGCGTGCCGTAGCGCACCAGGAGGTTCTGCGGCTCCCTGACGCCGCTGCCGGCCACCGTCACGACGCGCTCTATGGCGGGGACTCCCTCGTAGCACGCGCGGTAAATGGTGTAGGCCGTGTAGGTCGAGACCACGTTGGCCCCCACTCCGGAAGGCAGCCCGCCGGGCTTGACCTCGCGGTTTGTCACCGCCTTGACCTGCATTTTCTCCGCGCCCTGGGGGTACTTGACCGCCTCGGGGACTATCTCTATGCCGTACTTTGCCGGGTCGAAGCTGTTGAGCAGGTCGATGGCGTCCTGCTTGTTGCGCTCGATTCCGTAATAGCACTTGTCGAGGCCGTGGGCTATGCGGACGAGCTCTATGCCCTTCAGGAGTTCCTCAGGGTGCTCAAGCATCGTGCGGTGGTCGCCGCAGAGATAGGGCTCGCACTCCGCGCCGTTGATTATAAGCGTGTCCACCTTGCCGCGCGCGCCCTGTATCTTGAAGGCGGTGGGGAACATGGCCCCGCCCATGCCCGTTACGCCGGCCTCGCGGATACGCGCTATTATGGCGTCCGGGTCCTTCAGCTGCTCCTCGCTCAGCGGCTGCATGTCCCCGCAGGGGGTGTCCTGGAAATCGTTCTCAATGACTACGGACATGACCATGTCGCCCAGCATGTGGCGCCGGGGCTCGACGGCTATGACCTTACCTGAGACCGAGGCGTGGACGGGAGCGGAAATCGGCGCGTCGCTCGCGCCGATGAGCTGGCCCATCTTTACAATGTCGTCCACCTTGACCGTGGGCTG
>CALWYN010000065.1 GCA_944385755.1 uncultured Oscillospiraceae bacterium | reverse complement strand
TAACCGGGCGCACCCGACATCTTCTCAGACTTCCGGCTGCGGCCGGGAGTCCTCCGATGATTGCTGTTGACTTTTTCCGTTCGCGCCGTCCAGCTCCCTGCGTATCAGCTCGCTGAACTTGCGCAGGAGCGTTGTCAGGGCCTCCTGCTCGTCCCCGTCCATCTGCTGCCAGGCCCGCTCCTCGACACTGTGCATCCGGAGCACGTTGTTCTCCACAAAATCCCGCCCCGTCTCCGTGAGGACGGCGCGCTTGGAGCGGCGGCTTCCCCTGCAGGGCTCCAGCCGCACGAAGCCCTTTTCGCGCAGCAGCTTGAAAGCTGAGTTGAGCGTCTGGCGGCTCAGATAGAGCTGCCCGCTTATCTGGCTCTGTGTCTCGGCGCCCTCATAGATAAACAGGAGCGACCAGTATTCGGCCTCAGACAGCCCGCAGGCCTTGGGAAATATGGAGTAGACGTTGTCCAGCGCCATCGTCGCCTCTCGAAATGCGGACAGCGAACGCGGCGCGCCTCTATCCGGCGGCATGGCCTCACCTCCAAATTGTCCGATTTCGTACAGTACGAAAGCATGCAAGCGGGAGTATACTAAATCCTGAACGCAATGTCAAGAGGTTTTTTCGTTTTCTTTCTGCGAAAAACTTTAAATATTCCCGGGCGCTTTCTTTTGTCATGAAACTTCATGCGCCTTGGGCACAACTATGAGAGGCAAAATCAGCGGCGCATGAAGTTTTGGGGTAGCATTTCCGGTTGCCCCGAAGGGGCGAGGAAACGGCGCATCTCAAGGTTTTGCCATGCTTTTGCATGGCAAAAAAGAAAGCGCCCCCGGAATTATTAAAGCTGAGAATTTCAGCAAGAAAATTCTATACCTGCACGGGCTCTGTCAGAAAACCGGGGACGGAGCGGGCCGGCAGGTCCACAAAGACGTGGTAATGTACCCAGGCGGTGGAAAAGCGGATTTCATAGAGGCCGCCGCCGTATCCCAGTGTGCAGTCCGTGAGCTCCCGAAAGCTCACACCGGCGTAATCGAGCGCGAGGGCAAGCGCGGGGTGCATGCCGGCCCGCGGCGCGGCGTGGTCTGGGCAGGATGTATAGGCGTCCAGAATATTTTGTACGTTCACAATAAAAAACTCCTTTGCCGTGGATTCGTGTGGATCCCTACGTCAAAGGAGTATGGCCCCGGGTATTAAATACGGTTTAATGCCGGGATAAACAGAGATTAAACTTCTCGCCTCACATCTCCAGCTCCGAGAGCCAGGAACGCACCGCCTCAGGGGCGGTGTCCACGCTGTTGCGGGATATGGAGAGCGCGCCGGTCACGACATCCGCGTCAGGCTGGAGCTGCTGTATTGTATCCGGCGTGCCGGCGAGACCGCTGCCGCCGTGGACGGTGAAAGGTATGATGGTCGCGCCGGAGAAGTCATAGCTCTCGAGGAAGGTGTAGAGCGGCATAGGCAGGTCGGCGTTCCATATCGGATAGCCGATGAAGACAACGCCGTAATCGCCGGGATTCTCCAGCGTGGAGGCCAGCTCCGGGCGCGCGTTTTCCCGGGCCTCGTCGTGCGCGAACTCGAGCAGCGGCTGGTGCGTCGTGGGGTACTCCTGCACCGTCTCTATGCGGAAGAGCTCGCCGCCGGTCTCATTTGCTATGAGCTCGGCGACGTACTCGAGGTTGCCGAGCGACTCGCCGTCCACGGAAATGCGGCTGGCGCCGGCAACGGTGTCCACACCGTCCGTCTCCATGACGGAGAAGTAGACGACGAGCGTATTCCCGCCGGCGGCGGACGGGGCCGAGCTCTCCGCGCTCTCGGGCTGCGGCGTCTCGGAGGCGGTCACGGCGCCCGTGCCGCCGCAGGCGGCGAGGGAGAGCATGAGCGCGAGCGCGAGGGATATGGTCACGAGTTTTTTCATGGCTGTGCTCCTTCTGCGCCTTATGCGAGGCTCCTGCCCGCCTCGTAGGCCTCGCGCAGGGCGGGGTTGCCCTGAATTTCGCCGAGCTGCCACGCGCCCTCGCCGTATATCTCGCCCATCACCTTCGCGCCGGGCAGACAGTCGGTGAAGCCGCGCAGGGCGTCCATCGTGCGGCGCATGGCCGCGCGGTCCGCCGCGGCGGTGGCGATGAAGTAGAATTCCTTGTCCGCGAGGTTCGCGCCGCAGGAGAGGCAGCGGTCTATCAGCGTTTTGAGCTGGCCGGAGAGGCTGTAGAAGTACACCGGCGTGGCGAGGACAATCACGTCCGCGGCGCACATGGCGTCCATGATGGCTATGGCGTCGTCGCGCTGCACGCACTCGCCGGCCTTGCGGCAGGCGTAGCAGGCGCGGCAGAAGCCTATCTTCTTGCCGCGCAGGGAGATCTTCTCGGCCTCGCAGCCGGCCTCCTGACATCCGCGCAGGAACTCGTCGCAGAGCACGTCGGAGTTGCCGCCGGCTCGGTAGGTGGAGGATATGATGACTACACGTTTGCTCATGATTTTCGTCTCCTTTTAAATTGTGTGTGAATTCAGATAGTCGAGTATGAGCCCGTTTGCCGTATCGGCGTCGGAACCGTAAAAGCCGTGTCCCGCGCCGGGCAGGACGTGCAGCTCGGCGGAGGTATATGTCTCCTGCGCGCGCTCGGAGTATTCGAGCGGCACTATGCCGTCGGCGTCGCCGTGAAGTATCAGCACGTCGCGCTCATAGGGCGCGATGGCGGCGTAAATGTCATAGCCCAGAAGCGGCTCGAAGTACGCGCGGCCCACGTCCATCCACATGAAGAAGGTCGTGTCCGGGATGTCCGCCGCGCTCTGATAGAGCGAGTTCGCCTCGTCCACCAGCACGAAGGCAGGGTAGAGCAGCACGAGGCCGCGTATTTCCTCCGGACGCCCCGCCGCGGCGAGAGCGGAGACCGCGCCGCCCTGGCTCGTGCCGAGCAGGAAGATGTTTTCCGCATCCACGAAGTCAAGCGCGCTCAGCGCGTCTATAACGGCGTTCAGGTCGGCCAGTTCGGTGAAAATTGACATCTCCGTCGTCGCGCCGCCGCTCCGGCTCTGCGGGCTGCCGCCGCAGAAGTCGAACGCGCAGACCACATATCCGTGCCCGGCCAGCTCCTCGGCGTACTGCGAGCCGGAGGCGTGCGTGCCGCCGAAACCGTGCGAGTATATGACCGCCGGGCGCGCGCCCTGCACATCGGGCACATAGAGCCGTGCGTAGATGTTCAGACCGTCGCGCTGAAAATACGTCTCCTGCGCGGTGAAGGTGTATGTCGACTGCGCCTCCCCGGCGGCAAGGCCGTTTTCGGCGAGGTAGGCATCTATCCCCGCCGTGTCGCTCGGCCGGACGAACAGCCCGTCGTGGACGGCCGCGCCGGGCGCGCAGTCCGCGACGAAGGCCATGGAGTTGGCAAACTGCTCTTCGTCCATGGACGCGGACTGCGTGAAGGGGTAGACGTCCACGCCCGTGAGGTCGTAGCTCTCGAGGAAGGTGCCGATTATCATGGGCGCGGTGTGCCACCATATCGGGTAGCCTATCAGGAGCGTGTCATAGCCCGAGAGGTTCTCCGGCAGGTTCGCAATCTCAGGGCGCGCATTGCCGTCCCGCTCGGCGAGCGCCACGTCGCCGCACTCTCCGTAGTCCTCGGGATACGGCGTCGCGGGCTGTATTTCGAGCAGGTCCCCGCCGGTCTGCTCTGCGATGTGCGCGGCCATCTCCGCCGTGTTCCCCGACCAAGAGAAATACGCCACCAGTACATTTGACGTCTCAGGTTCCGGCGTTGAAACCGGTGTCGGCTCCGGCGTTGAAGCCTCCGTCGCCGCCGGTCCGGCAGTGCCGCAGGCGGCGAGGAGCGAGGCCAGCGAGGCGGCAATCACGGTAAGAATAACATTTCTCTTTTTCACAGGCACTCGGTCAGAATCTCGTATATCTCGTCGTGCGTCAGGGTGCGGGGGTTGCACTTGATGATGTTGCTGCTGTCGGCGACGGCGCGGAGGATTTCATTGGTTATGGGCGTTTTTACCTCGAGCTGGTCCAGTTTCGTGGGCAGGCCGCAGTCGCGAATGAGCGATTCCAGTGCGTCGAGCCCGGCCTCTGGTGTGTCAACTCCGAAGACGACGCTGGCAAAGCGGGCGAACTTCTCCGGCGCGTCGGCGAGGATGTGGCGGTAGTACACGGGCTGTATGACCGCGAGGCCCTGACCGTGGTTGCAGTCGGTGTAGGCGCCGAGCTGGTGCTCTATCTGGTGCGCCTGGAAATCCGTGAGACGGCCGACCTTGAGGATGCCGTTCTCGGCCATGGCGCTGTCCCACATGAGGTTGCTGCGGGCCTGCATATCGTTCACGTCCGCGAGCAGGCGGCGCATGTTGACGACGGTGTTGCGCATGACGGCGAGGGCCACGTCGTCGGAGACGTTGTCCTTATCCGACGCGCCGAAGTAGGTCTCCATCGCGTGGCTGAGCGTGTCGAACGCGCCGGAAATCACCTGGGACGCGGGGAGGGTCATGGTGTACATTGGGTCGAGGATGGCGAAGCGCGGCGCGGCGGCAA
>CALWYN010000064.1 GCA_944385755.1 uncultured Oscillospiraceae bacterium | reverse complement strand
GCGGAAGACGATGCCGTCCCCGTCGTGCGGCGAGACGGTGACGGAGCCGGCCGTCCAGTCTATCTCAAGCGAGGTGATGCTGCTCTCGCCGGCCTCCGCGCCGACGGAGTACTCGCCGCTGGGGGAGTATTCGTTGTCCCAGTCGCGGCCGAAGTCCGAAAAGGCGGAGACGATGCCGTCCATCACCTCCCCGGTTATGCCCTCTGTCAGGTCGGCGATACCGTCCATTAGGCCCTCAAGGCCGGAGAGGAACGAATCCTGGCCCTCAGCTGCCGTGACAACAGGGGGAGAGGCGGCGGGCACGTCCGCCGTCCGGCCGGAACTCGCGATGATAATGCAGACAATCCCGATGACCGCCAGACAGGCGGCTATTATTATGAGCACGCGGCTGCGTGCGCGCTCGCCGGAGCCGGAGGGCTCCGCGGCCCCGTTTTCCCGGAGTATGTCGGCGGCGATTGTATATACGTCCCCCAGCCGCTCAGTGGCGTCGTGCTCGTCCATGCCGTCCTCGACCATGTCGTCTATCAGCTCGGAATAGTATTCCAGCTGCTCCCGGCGTTCGCGCTCGGGGAGAGCGGACAGAGCGCGCTCGAGCGCGCTCAGGAAATCATGCTTGTTCATTTCTCTGCCTCCCGATGAAATCATATATGGCCTCGACCTCCGCGCGGCTGTCGAGAAAGGAGTCTATCCGGCGCCTGCCGAGAGGGGTAAGCGTGTAGAGCTTGCGCAGTCTGCCGTTGTGCTCAACACTGCGGACGCTGAGACAGCCGGCGGATTCCAGACGGCGGAGTATGGGGTAGAGCGTGGACTCGGAGATGGATATGCAAGGCTCCAGATCCTTTATTATCTGATAGCCGTGCGATTCGCCGCGGCAGAGCGCGGCGAGGACACAGGCCTCAAGCAGGCCGCGCCGGAGCTGTGGATCCGTCACTGGAATACCTCCTTTCGCACTATACTATACAACACATAGTATACGCTGTCAAGCCCGGACGGGAGATTTTTCCCGAACGGCATAATTTGTGGTCCGAGGGCAAATTAGAGGTTGTATACCACTGCCTGTTGTGGTAAACTGTGCTAACAAGAGAGGAGATGTTTGCCATGTTTGACCCCAACGGCCCGTTCATGTACGGACTGGTGGCAGTTGTAATACTGTTTGTCATAGCCATGAGCATCAGGTTTATCGTGCTGGCCTGGAAGCGGGCGAGGCAGCTCGGCATAGACAGCGCCGTGCTGCGCCGCACGGCGGTGTCGGCCGCCATATTTACGGTGGCGCCCGCCGTCAGCATACTGCTGGGAGTGATAGCCCTCTCGAGGGCCCTGGGATTTCCGCTGCCGTGGCTCAGGCTCTCTGTGATAGGCGCGCTGACGTATGAGACACCGGCCGCCGCTTCGGCGGCCGCAGCCGTGGGGACGGACCTGTCGTAGCTGATAACGGACCCCATGGTGTTCGCCACGATTGCCTGGGTTATGACGCTGGGTATAATACCGGGGACGGTGCTGGTCCCGACGATAGGCAAAAAGATAGAAAACGGGGTCATGCGCATACGCTCCAGGGACGAGAAATGGGGCTCGCTGTTCATGACGGCGCTGTTTCTCGGGATGATAAGCGCATTCCTGGGCATGGTGTTTGCCACGGTGAGCGAGGGGCTGCGGGGGTGGATACCCTGTTTTGTGATGCTGGCCTCCGCGCTGATAATGTGCGTGTGCGCGGTGTTTGTCAGGCTGCTCAAGTGGAAGTGGATGGAGGACTATGCCCTGCCCATAAGCATGCTCGGCGGAATGGCGCTGAGCATACCCATAACGGACATAGTGAACGCCATAGCCTGAGAGGAGGGAACGAGAGTGCGCAAATACGGAGATTTCCGCGATTATGAGCATTTTGTGGGGCGCTGGTGGATGCTGACCGGCTTCGCCCTGCTGCTGGCCGTCCCCGCGGCGATATGCGTGGTCTACGACGCGTGGCCGCCCGTGACCTGGGTGCTCGAGGGGCTTCTGGGCGTGGCGCCGATATATTGGACGGTCGGCACGATAGAGGTGCTTACCTATGTGCCCATGCTGGGGACCGGAGGGAGCTACCTGGGCTTCTTCACCGGCAATCTGACGAGCCTGAAGGTGCCCTGCGCGCTGAACGCCATGCAGAGCGCGAAGGTGGAGCCGGGCACTGAGGAGGGCGAGGTCATATCCACGATTGCCATAGCCGTGTCCAGCCTTGTGACCACGGCGATAATAGCCCTGGGGGTGCTGATGCTGAGCCAGATCAGGGGCTTTATTGAGTCCCCGGAGCTGCAGCCGGCCTTCGACAACATACTCCCGGCCCTCTTCGGGCCCCTGGCCGTCGTGTACGTGTCAAAGAACTGGAAGATCGCGGCAGCGCCGCTGGTGTTTATGGTCGTGCTGTTCGTGTGCGTGCCGTCCCTGGCGGGCAGCGTGGGAATACTGGTGCCGGTGGGCGCGGCCATAGCTATAGGCGCCGCCAGGCTGCTGTACAAGAAAGGGTGGGTCTGAGATGAAAAAGGCCGTAGCCGCGGCCTCGGCCGCCGCCGTCGGAGCCCTCGCGGGGGTCCTGGCGGTGAGGACCCTGAAGTTTAAACCGCAAGAGTCCGCGCCGGTGCTGCCGGACGCCGTGCACATAGACGGGCAGAAGGCCATAGACGACCTTGCGGATATGATACGCTGCCGGACGGTGTCGTATCAGGACCACTCGCAGGAGGACGAGGCGGAGTTTGAAAAATTCCGCGCGCTTCTGCGCGAGCGATTCCCGGCGGTGCACGAGAATTGCCCTCCCGAGCGCGTGGGGCGCTGCGGGCTGCTCTACCGCTGGAAGGGGAGAGAGGAGGGGCCGGCCACGGTGCTCATGGCCCATTACGATGTCGTGCCCGCGGACGAGGCCGGCTGGACAAGGCCGCCCTTCGGGGGCGTGATAGAGGACGGGGTCCTCTATGGCCGCGGCGCGCTCGACACCAAGGTGACCCTCTGTGCCTGCCTGGAGGCCGCGGAGCACCTCCTCCTGAG
Organism: uncultured Oscillospiraceae bacterium; assembly: GCA_944385755.1. Taxonomy (GTDB): domain Bacteria; phylum Bacillota; class Clostridia; order Oscillospirales; family Oscillospiraceae; genus Scatomorpha. Next base: position 379 of record CALWYN010000064.1, on the reverse strand, counting down.
CGGCTTTACCCCCGTGCGGGACGTGTACTTCGCCTTCTCGGGGGAGGAGGAGATCGCTGGAGCGTCGGCGGCGGACATCGTGTCGGAGCTGGAGAGGCGCGGCGTGGAGCTCGCGCTGGTGCTCGACGAGGGCGGGGCGGTGGTCCAGGGCGTGTTCCCCGGCGTGAAGAGGCCGTGCGCGCTTATCGGCACGGCGGAAAAGGGCCAGATGCAGCTGGAGCTCTACATGGAGAGCCGCGGAGGGCACGCCTCTTCGCCGCCGAGGCACACGATTGCCGGCGAGCTGGCCAGGGCGGTGACGCGCATAGAGGCGCATTCGTTCCCGTATACGCTGACCCCGCCGGCGGCCGAGATGTTGGATACGCTGGGCAGGCATTCC
>CALWYN010000063.1 GCA_944385755.1 uncultured Oscillospiraceae bacterium | reverse complement strand
GCATTCATCACGGGCGCTGACTTCCTGATAGACGGCGGCGCGACCGCCTCCTACTTCTACGGCCCGCTGAGACCGCAGGAGTGAACTCGCCTCCGCCCCCGCACAAAAATGCGCTCATGATGAGCGCATTTTTGCTATGCAAAAGCATGGCAAAGCTTTGAGCCGCGCCCTTTCCCGCCCGCTCCCCCGAGATTGACAATCTCCGCGCGTTTGCCATATAATAATGTCTAAAGCAATTGGGCCTTGAAAGCCAGGGCTTTCAAGGCCTGGGCTTTGTTCAGTACGCATTATAATACACCCAAAATAAACGCGAGGGCGGTGGACGAATATGGACAGGGAACCCGGGCCGGGCGCCGGCCGCGCGGCGGCGTGGGCCCCTGCGGCGGCGGTGTATCTCGCCGCCGCCTTTCTGCTGGGCATCGCGGTCTACAGCGCGGACGACTACTGGTACTCGACATTCATGGACGGCAGCCTGGGCGAATACCTGGAGCTGCTGCGCTACCACTATGAGGCCTTCAACGGCCGCGTGCTCGTCCATGTGGCGGCCCAGCTCATACTCCACTGCGGCAACTGGCTCTTCGCCCTCGCCGGCACGGCCCTGGGCCTCTGGATGCCACTCTCCGCATGTCTCTCGGCCGGGCTGGAGCGCCGCCTCGTCCCCTGCTGCCTGCTGGTTTTCGGGGCGGGCGTGCTGGTCATGCCAGGCGGCATGCTCACGCGCGGCTATCTCTGGGTCTCCGCCTTCTGCAACTACGTCCTCCCCACCGCCATGAACTGCGGCCTGATCCTGATGCTGGACCGCCTGACCCGGGGCGGCCGGCCCTCCGCTCCGTCCGCACTGGCCCTGGCACTTCTGTCCTTCCTGTGCGGGGCCACGACCGAGCAGTCCGGATTTGTCGCTCTGTGCCTGGCGCTCTATTTCTGCGTCCTCTGCCTCGCGCGCTGCCGCCGGTCCCTGCCCGCCGCGCTGCTCGCGGCGGCGGCGAGCCTGGCCGGGCTGCTCACAATCTTTCTCTCCCCCGCCACACAGGCGCGCTTTGCCTCGGAGGCTGGCGCGACCTCCCTCACATCCCTGTTCGAGTCCGTCGCGCGCGGCCTTGAGGGCCAGGCCCGGCTGCTGGGCTCCGGCCGCTCGACCGCCGTGCTGCTCGCCGCCCTCTTTGTGCTGTCAGGCCTCTCCCTGCGGCGTGAGGGGCGGCGGAGATGGATGTTTTTCGCCTGCCTCGTCCCCGCGGCGGCCGCTCTCGCCGCCCCGTTCTGCCCGGAGGGCGTCCTGCCCGCGCTGTATGCGGGAGTATTCGTCTCCATGGCGCTCGTCTCGGCCGCGCTCATCCTCTCGCGCCGGCGCGTGCAGGCCCTGCTGACGCTCTCCGCCCTGGCCTCCGTCTGCGTCATGCTGCCCACGAACACGGTCGGGGAGCGCATCCTGCTGCCCTTCTACCTCTACTCCCTGGCGGCCGCGTCAATTCCGGCCGCGGAGCTGCTGGGGCGCATGGGGCGGAAGCCCGCCCTGGGCGCCATGGCGGCCTGCGCCCTCGCCGTGCTCGCGCTCAGGGCCCCCCTGTTCTCCGGCTGCTGGGGAAACTACCAGGTCGAGTCCCTCAACCGCCGCTACGCCCGGGAGGCCGCCGGCACCGGGGAGCTCTACTACTGCATGGACTACGACATGGACTACACCCATGACAAGGCCTTCACCAACGGCTACTGCTATGTCTACTGGCTGGAATCCGCCGGCTTTGACGAGTCCAAGGTCAGCGTCTACTTCTACAGCAGCGAGCTGCCCGCCGTGTACGCCGGCGGCGAGCGGCTCACCTCTCCGGCCCTGCGCGGCGCGGACGGGGGCTGGCTGCTGCCCCTGCGCGGCATAGTCGAGGCCCTCGGCGGGACTGTAGAGGTCCTGGACGGCGGCCTGACGGTCCAGCTGGACGGGACTCGCTGGGACATAAGTTACCCCGCCTGGGGCGAGGCCCTGCTCACCGGCGGCGATATCCCGCTCTCCGTGGAGCTCTCCACCAACTATTTTCAGACCTGCCTCGCGGAGGCCGCCTTCACCGAGGGCCTGGGGCTCCGGGTGGACGTGGACGGAGATGTCATAACCGTCAGCCGCACGGGGCGCTGAGGCGCGGGAGTCAACTCCCGCGCCTCATACGTTTTGCCGCCGCCCGGCCATGTCCCAATTCCCGGCGCCGGCAGGCCCCGGAACGGCATGCCGAAACGCCGCGGTCTCCGCCGCGGCTCAAAAACCCTCTCGGCCGTCTACGCGGCGGCCCCGGAGTTGAGATAGTTCGCCAACATACCCACGAACTGCGCCGGCGACGGCCGGCGGGACAGCGGGCAGCCCGCCAGGTCCTCGAGCAGCCCCGGGTTCGCGGCCCAGGCTATCGTCACCGCGGTGCGGATATTGCGCTCCACCGCGCACCAGGTGGTGCCGAACTCCCTGGCGACCTCCGGATACAGCCACTTTGTCACAAGCAGCAGCCTCTGGGGCTGGAGGGCGGCCAGACTGGCCGCCCTCGCGGTCAGCAGGCAGCCCCTGTAATTGGGCGTCACGCCAAGACGCAGCAGCAGCGAGTACATCTCCCCTGACAGCGTGTCGTCCTTCACGTCGATCCCCCCAATATCGACAGATTTTCACCTCAATAATACCGCTCTCTCCGGCAAAATGCCATGAAGTACGCTTCCTTATCTCTCCACCCCCAAAGAACTTGCCTTGGCCGGGCGTTTGGAATATAATTAATTGGATTTGCCAGTGTTCCGCCGCTCCCCGGCGGCCGCGGGCCGGTCAGACCAACTGCGGAAAGGATTACCCCATTGAAAAAGCTTATCTCCCTGATTCTCTCCCTGTCCATCGCGCTGAGCCTCGCCGCCTGCGGCTCAGGACAGCAACCCGGCGGGGCCGTCACCGCCTCCCCCGCGCAGGCGTCCTCCGGCGCGGACGCCTCCGCCTCCCCGGCGCAGGAGTTCACCTTTACGGACGACCTCGGCCGCACCGTCAGCCTGGAGGCCCCGGAGCGCGTGGCAGCCATGATAGGCAGCTTTGCCGACATATGGTGCCTCGCGGGCGGGCGCGACACGCTGGTCGCCGCCGCGAACGACTCCTGGACGAGCTTTGACCTCGGCCTGGGTGACGACGTGGCGAACCTGGGCGCCATAAAGGAGCCCGCCCTCGAGACGCTCATAGCCTCCGAGCCCGACCTGGTGCTCGCCAGCTGCAACACCTCGGCCAATCTGGAGCTGCTGGAGGTGTTCGAGTCGTCCGGGATAACCGCCGCGTACTTCGACGTGCAGGGTTTCGACGACTATCTCCGCATGCTGGAGATATGCACCGCGCTCACAGGCTGTGAGGAGAACTACGAGACCTACGGCCTCGCCGTGCAGGACGAAATCGACGCCGCCGTCGCCCGCCAGGACGGTAGCGCGCCCACCGTGCTGTGTATCCGCGCCACGGGTTCGAGCTGCAAGGTCAAAGGCAGCGTGGACAACGTCCTGGGCGAGATGCTCGCCGCTCTGGGCTGCGTGAACATAGCCGACTCCGACTCCTCCCTGCTCGAGGAACTGAGCCTGGAGGCCATAATAGCCGCCGAGCCCGACTACATCTTTGCCGTGCTCCAGGGTTCCGACCCCACGGACGCCATGGCGACCCTCGAGGCCACTCTGCTCTCGAATCCGGCCTGGTCCGGCCTGAAGGCCGTGCAGGAGGGCCGGTTCTACACTCTGGAGCACCAGCTCTATAACCTGAAGCCCAATGCCCGCTGGGGGGAGGCCTATGAAAAGCTCGCCGACATCCTATACCCGCAGGAGACTTAAGCTCCTGCTGCCGCTTCTGGCTCTCATGCTCGCCGCGGCGCTGCTCTCCCTCGTGCTCGGCGCGGTGAACGTCCCCCTGTCCGAGGTGCTCTCCGCGCTGTTTTCCGGCGGCGACGGCACCGCCGGCGCGCGCATAGTGCTCTACGCCCGGCTGCCGCGCGTGCTCGGCTGCATTCTGGCGGGGTCCGCGCTCGCGGTCTCCGGCGCGGTGATACAGAGCGTCCTCGCCAACCCCCTGGCCGCCCCGAGCACCATAGGCGTCAACTCCGGCGCCGGCCTCGCCGCCGCCCTCTGCTGCGCCGTCGCCCCCGGGATGCAGTCCCTCGTACCCGTGGCCGCCTTCGCCGGCGCCCTGCTCAGCGCACTGCTCGTGCTGTTCATTGCCGAACGCACCGGCGCCTCCAGACTCACCCTGGTTCTGGCCGGCGTGGCCGTGTCCAATGTCCTGGCCGCCGCGGTGGATGCCGTGGTCACATTTTTCCCAGACGCGCTCAACGGCTACAGCGACTTCCGCATCGGCAGCCTGGCCAATCTCTCGCTGGAGCGCCTCGGCGCCCCCGCGGCCGTGATAATCCTGGCCCTGGCCGCAGCCTTCTCGCTGACAAACGAGCTGGACGTGCTCTCCCTCGGGCGGGAGACGGCCCGGAGCCTCGGACTGAACGCCGGCCGGGCGCGCATACTCCTGCTGGCTGTGGCGGCCGCGCTGGCCGGCGCGGCGGTGAGCTTTGCCGGCCTGCTGGGCTTCATAGGGCTAATAGTCCCGCACATGCTGCGCCGCTTCACCGGCGACGAGAGCGCCTCCCTGCTCCCCGCCTGCGCCCTGGGCGGGGCGTCGCTCCTGCTTATATGCGACCTGGGTTCGCGCACGCTCTTCTCGCCCTACGAGCTGCCCGTCGGCATCGTCCTCTCCTTCGCCGGCGGCCCCTTCTTCATCTTCCTGCTCATCCGGCAGAGAAAGGGGAGAGTCGTATGATAGAGCTCCGCGAGCTCCGCGCCGGCTACTCCGGCCGTGAGGTGCTGCACGGCATAAGCCTTGAGTTCAGGCCCGGAGAGGTGCTGGTCATAGCCGGCCCCAACGGCTGCGGCAAATCCACCCTCCTCCGCGCCGCGGCCGGCATAGGCGAGATAAGCGGCGGGGAAGTGCTGGTAGACGGGGTCAGCTCCTCCGCCCTCAGCGCGAGGCAGATGGCCCAGAAGTGCGCCTACATGCCCCAGGACCGCCCCGCCCCCAGCCTCAGCGTGCGCCGCATGGCCCTGCACGGCCGCTTTCCCTATCTCTCCTATCCCCGCCGCTACCGTCCGGAGGATTACCGCGCCGTGGACGGCGCGCTGGAGCGCGCCCGGGCCTCGGACATAGCGGACAGCGCCATTCCCGAGCTGTCCGGCGGGCCGCGCCAGAGGGCCTATCTCGCCATGGCCCTCGCCCAGGAGACCGAAACCCTGCTGATGGACGAGCCCACGGCCTTTCTGGACATCTCACATCAGCTCGCCGTGATGGACATGGCCGCCTCACTGGCGCGCGAGGGCAAGGCCGTAGTGATGGTGCTCCACGACCTGTGCCTCGCCCTGCGCCGGGCCGACCGCCTGGCCGTCATTTCCGCCGGCCGGCTGCTCGCCCAGGGCACGCCGGAGGAGATATATTCGAGCGGCGTCATCGACGAGGCCTTCCAGGCCCGCCTCCGCCGCACGGACACGCCGGACGGCCCGCAGTACTATTTTGCCTGACCGCCGCGGCGTACCGCCCGGCGCACGATCTGAGAGATTTCTTTTTGTCTTGCAAAAAGAAACCCCTCAGACTCCAAAGAAAAACGCCTGGGTGCGAATCGTCACGAAAATCCGGTTTTCACCCGGCGTCCGAAATTGCGGCCCGTCCATCCCGCCGGTGAATGGCTGTCCGCAACGCCGGCGCTGCCAGACTGCAAGAGGGAAGGCCGTGCCCATGACGCTCTGCCTCCGGGCGCAGCCCGGGAGTGCCGCGAGCGCAGCGAGCTATGCACGGAACTGATGCGGACACCTATTCGACTACGGGATGCGAAGTTCCCGACGATATCGCGTCTGGTGACACGGGGCTTTCTCAACGAGTCTGCAAAAGGCGTTTTTCTTTGGGGGTCCGGGGACGTTTCTTGGGGCAAGACCAAAGAAACGCCCCCGGTGGGCCCTGCCGAGCGCCGCCCGGCATGATTATGGCGGCAGGACAAAAAAGAAATCTCTCAGCCCGGCGCACAGCCGAAAGAACTCTCAGAAAGGAGAACCCATGCCCCTGTTCCCCATTTTTCTCAATCTTGAGGGCAGAAAGGTCCTCATAGTGGGCGGCGGCCACGTCGCGCTGCGCAAGGCCGAGCGCCTCGGGCCCTACGGCGGCCTCGTCACGGCCGTCGCGCCCGAATTCGTGGACGGTTTTCTCTCCCTCCCGGGCGTCACCAGGCTGGAGCGGCGCTTCGAGCCCGGGGACATAGACGGAGCGGCCCTCGTCATCGCCGCCACCGACGACCGCGAGCTCAACGCCGCCGTCAGCGAGCTCTGCGGCTGGGAGGGCATACCCGTCAACGTCGTGGACGACCTCGAGCTGTGCAGCTTCGTGTTTCCCGCGCTGGTGCACCGGGGCGAGCTCTCCGTCGGCGTCAGCACCGGCGGGGCCAGCCCCAGCGCGGCCCGGTACATGCGCCGCCGGATAGAGGAGCTGGTTCCCGAGCACTTTGAGGAGATACTGGACTTTCTCGCGTCCAGGCGCGCCGAGGTCAGGGAGACACTGCCGCCGGAGCGCCGCGGCGAGGCCTACTCCGCCCTCTTCGGGCGCTGCATGGACCTGGGCCGGGCGCTCACGGAGGAGGAGTTCTCCCGTCTTATGGAGGAAGCATGAAAACAGGCAAGGTCTACATCACCGGCGCCGGCTGCGGGGGCGCCGGGCTGCTCACCTCGCGCGCCAGAGAGCTGATATCCACCTGCGGTGCGCTGGTATACGACGATTTGATCCACCCGGACATCCTGGCCCTGGCGCCCTCCGGCGCCGGGCTGATATACATGGGCAAGCGCGCGGGGCAGCCCTCCGCGCGCCAGGAGGACATCTGCGCGAAGCTGATAGAGCTCGCCCGCTCCGGCCTCGATGTCGTCCGGCTCAAGGGCGGCGACCCCTTCGTGTTCGGGCGCGGCGGCGAGGAGCTGCTCGCGCTCCGCGCCGCCGGTATCCCCTGCGCCGAGGTGCCCGGCATAAGCTCGGCCCTCGCCGTCCCCGCCGAGGCGGGCATACCGCTGACCCACCGCGAGCTCAGCCGCGGTTTTCACGTCGTCACGGCCCACACCGCGGACACGGACGGCGGCCTGCCCGAATATTTCTCCGGCCTCGGCTCCCTGCCCGGTACGCTGGTGATACTCATGGGCCTCTCCCGCCTGGAGCAGATCGCCGAGCGGCTCATCGCCGGCGGCGCCTCGCCGGACACCCCGGCGGCCGTCCTCTCCGGCGGCAATACGCGCAACCCCTCCGCCGTCCGCGCCCCGCTCGGCGGCATCGCCCGCAGGGCGGCGGAGGCCGGGGTCAGGCCACCCGCTGTCATCGTGGTGGGCCGGACCGCCGCGCTCTCCCTGGGCTCCACCCTGCCCCTGGCCGGCGTCCGCGTGGGGCTGACCGGCACGGCCAGCTTCCAGTCCCGGCTCCGCCCGCTGCTGGAGGCCGAGGGCGCCGACGTGTTCACCGCCGCGCTCAGCGAGGTGGTGCCGCTGGAGAGCGGCTTCGACTGTGAGCGCCTCTGCTCGGACTGCTGGGCAGTGTTCACGAGCGCAAACGGCGTGGACACCCTCTTCGGCCTCCTCTCCGGCGCTCGCATCGACCTGCGCCGCCTCCGCTGCCGCTTCGCGGCGATAGGCGCGGCCACCGCGGAGCGCCTGGCGGCCCACGGCGTCTACGCGGACCTCATCCCCCCCGAGCCCACCACCGCCTCGCTCGCCGCGGCCCTGCTCGCGCGGGGCGGGCCGGAGGAGGTCTGCCTGCTGCGCTCGCGGCGCGGCAGCCGCTCGATGCCGGCGGAGCTTGGGGCGCGCTTCTCGGTGAGCGATATCGCGCTCTACACCACCCGGCCTGTCCCCCGGGTGACCGCCGCCGCGGCCCCCTACACCGCCCTGGCAGATCACATCGTATTCCCCAGCGCCGGCGCGGCCGCGGACTTCTTCTCCTCCGGTGGCGAGCTGGCGGAGGGTACGGTCCCGGTGGCCATAGGCCCAATCGCCGCCTCCGGGCTGGCCGCCCACGGCGTGTCCGATCCGGTGATCCCCTCCGGCATAGGCCGTGAACACATCCGCTCGGCCCTTCTCTCCCTCCACGGACATGGCTGAAAACAGTATGAGAGCGCCCCCGCAGCCGCGGGGGCGCTCTCTTTTTTGCCATGCAGAGCACAGCGAAAACGGCCGGGTGCCGCTAACGGCACCCGGCCGTGAAATCCCGGGCGCGCGGGCCGGGGGCGGCCCCGCAATCTCCGTGCGCCCCTTCCTTTTGCCCGTTATTGCGGCGGGCCCGCGGCGCATGGGTTTACTCTCCCGGCGGCGTCAGTCCCCGGCCCTGTCCCTCGCCGCGTCCACGATTATGTCCACGCAGCGTTCCAGGCCCAGCTTCCCGGAGTCGAGGCAGATGTGGTAATTTTCCGCCGCACCCCAGACCCTGCCGGTATAGTGCCGGTAATAGGCCCGGCGTTTGTCGTCCTTCTCCTTGAGCCGCTTCTCCGGGGTGTCGGTTCTCTCGCCGTACAGCCGGACTATCCTCTCCGCGCGTATCTCCCTGTCCGCGTGGATGAAGGTGTGCAGGCAGTCGTCCCTGTCCCTGAGCGCGTAATCGGAGCAGCGCCCGACTATGACGCAGTTTCCCTTCTCCGCCAGCTCCCTGACGATGTTGTTCTGGATTATGAACAGCTGGTCGGACATGGGCAGCGACCCGTTGTAGCCCCCGGCCGAGTTCACGACCCAGCTGAAAAGGAAGCTGTTCGTCGAGCAGGCGTACTCCCCGTTCTCCAGTATGTAGCTCTCGGCCAGCCCGCTCTCGGCGGCTATTTTCCTCACGAGCTCCTTGTCGTAATAGGCCCAGCCCAGCCTCTCGGCCACTTCTTTGCCTATGGTACGTCCTCCGCTGCCAAACTGGCGGCTCACGGTTATGACTTTCACGCTCACGGCACTCCCTCCTTTTTCTGCATCCATTATATCACATTTTCATCCGTTTGCACAGGTAAAAATATCTCTGGTTTTCACGGAACCGGCCGAAAAAGTCCTTACATCCGGCCCCAATTTGTGATAAAATAGTGTCAAAAGAGCTGACAGGCCCAATATATCGATCAGAGGCGGTAAAATGTACAAAATAGGCGAGCTGATATTCTACGGCAGCACGGGCGTGTGCAGGGTGGAGGGCATAGAGGACCACGAGACCGGGGGTGAGAGCCGGAAGTATTACGTCCTCAAGCCCACCTGCCAGGACGGGAAGATATACATCCCGGTGGACAGCAAGGTGTATATGCGCCCGGTCATCTCGCGCGAAGAGGCGGAGCAGATAATAGACGCCATACCAGGCATAAAGGCGGAGGCGATACAGGAGCGCAGCTTCACCCAGCTCGCCGCCCGCTATGACCAGCTGATGGCCGGGCACGACTGCGAGTCGCTCGTGCGGCTGGTGATGTCCATATACGCCAAAAAACAGTACGCGGAGAGCCACGGGCGGAAATTCGGGCAGATAGACGCGCGGTATATGAAGCGCGCGGAGACGCTGCTCTACGGCGAGCTGTCCGCCGCCCTCGGCCTGGACTACGACAAGGTGCAGCCCTACATAGCCCAGCGCGTCTCAGAGATGAAAAGCTGAACCGGCAGGAAGTCCACCTTCCTGCCGGTTTTGTTTTTCACTCCTCAGACGTGCGAGCAGATGAGCTCCATCTCCCCGCTCATGTCCAGCTCTCCATACCCAGCCGGTACCACGAGGTGGTCGCCGGCCTTCACCTCCAGGCCGTCTATCTCGCCCCGGCCGGAAATTACGCTCAAATCCACAAAGGGCCTGTCCCAGCCCAGCTTCGCCTCCCCGTGCAGCGCGACATGGTAGACGGAGTAGTATTTGCACCGGACCAGCCGTGTCACCTCCGCGCCGGAGATGCGGCGCGTCTCCCGCTCCGGCTCGTGCGGCACAAAGGGCACCGTGGCCACGGCCAGGCTCTGTTCTATGTGCAGCGGCCTGGGCTTCCCGTTTTCAAGCCGGCCGTAGTCGTAAAACCTGTAGGTGACGTCGCTGCTCTGCTGGGTCTCCAGTATCATGGTCCCGCCCTTGATGGCGTGTATGCAGCCGGGGTCTATCTGGAAGAAGTCGCCGGGCCTTATCGGCACCTCGCGCAGCAGCTCCTGCCAGCGCCCCGCCTCCACCATCTGCCGCAGCTCCCCGCGCGTGGAACAGTTGTGGCCTATTATGATGGTTGCGCCGGGCTCGCAGTCCAGGACGTACCAGCACTCCGTCTTGCCCAGCGAGCCGTGCTCATGCCTGGCGGCGTATTCGTCATCCGGGTGCACCTGCACGCTCAGGTCCTCCCGCGCGTCCAGGATCTTGATGAGCAGGGGAAAATTCTCCCCGGCCAGGCCGCCGAAGAGCTCCCTGTGCCCCCGCCAGAGTGAGCCGAGGGTCTCGCCCTCCCAGCTCCCCAGCATCGGGCAATCCCCGTTGGGGTGGGCACTGATGGCCCAGCACTCCCCGGTGTGGGCGCTGGGTATGTCGTAGCCGAAGGCCCGCCTCATGCGGTCCCCGCCCCAGATCTTCTCGTGGAACAGCGGCCTCGGCCGCAGCAGGAGCTCAGACTTCATGCCGCGCCTCCCTCCATGCGTCCACGGCCAGCTTCAGGCAGCCCATTATGCCCTGCCTGCCGCCGAGCGAGCTGGGCACTATGTAGCTGTCCAGGTCGTTCAGGCCCTTGCCCTTTATATAGCCGCAGAGCTGGCGGTTCACCTCCGCGCGTATGAGCGGCAGGAGCTGCAGCTGGTTCATGACCCCGCCGCCCAGCACAATCCGCTCGGGCGAGAGCGTGTAGATATAGCTGCATATCGCCTGTCCCAGATAATGGGCCTCCAGCGCCCATACCGCCTCGCAGTCCGCGAGCTCCGCCGGACTGCGCCCCCACCGGCTCTCGATGGCGGGCCCGCTGGCCAGCCCCTCCAGGCAGCTGCCGTGATAGGGACATACCCCGCGCACCATAGGGTCGTCCGCGCGGCGGTTCACCGGTATGTGCCCGCACTCCGGGTGTATCATGCCGTGGTGCGGCCTGCCGCCGACTATGATGCCGACGCCTATCCCCGTGCCCACGGTCATGTACACGCTGCAGTCCAGCCCCTGGGTGCAGCCCCAGGTGGCCTCCCCCAGCGCGGCGGCGTTTACATCCGTGTCCAGGCCCACAGGCACGCCCAGCGCGTCCTGCAGGCAGCGCATTATGGGATAATTTCGCCAGCGCAGCTTCGGCGTCGTGGTGATGCAGCCGTAGCTCGGCGAGTTCCTGTCCAAGTCGAGCAGGCCGAAACAGCCCACTCCCAGAGATTCTACCTCTCTGCCGTGAAAAAACTCCAATATCTGAGGCATGCAGCGCGAAGGCTCCGTAGTGGGAATGCTGACTGACTCCACCACGGTGCCGTCCTCGCAGCCTATGGCGCACACCATTTTCGTGCCGCCGGCCTCTATAGCTCCAAAGTAAGACACGACGCCCCTCCTGCTCAATTCTTATTGTGATTTAAGTTCAAGCTATCACAGAGGCATTGGGCGCACAATTCCGTAAAGGAAACTTCTAAGTATGGACAGGGCATATTATTTCTCTTCCATACTTATTTTCTACCTATCAATACTTGTATGCGGGAAATTTCTTCCCAAATTATATTATGCACTCTACTCATTTAAGTATTAAAAGGATACATTTGGCGTCTGCGTCCTTGTCTGTTCTCAAAATAGTATGTATAATAATAGCAGTTATTGTTTGCCGCGCCGCTCATGGTTCGTGCCGCCGCGCAATGTGAGAGGTCATTTTTGCGGTCACGGCGGGGAGCTGCCGGCCTTCGGGAGGTGGCCGGTCTTTGACAAAGAGAGCAAATCGCTATTTTTTCAACATGCGGATATACCGGCGGACCTTCCTGGTATATCTCCTGATAGTCATGCTGCTTGTGACGGGCGTGTTTGCCGCGCTTTCCGTCACCGCGCGGAGCACTGGCCTCAACGCCTTCTCCTCCGAGGCCAACAGCTCCTTCATGCTGCTCGAGCAGCAGCTCACCCACGTCTCAAGTTCCATCGACGCGCTGTTTGTACGGCTCTACTCCACCTCCTCGCTGCGGGAGGATTTTTTCCACTTTTTTGACGCCTCCCCAAGTGAGTACGTCGCCTATCATCTCGATAGCCCCACGCGCGCCGAGAGCTATCTGGACGAGTGCGGCTCCCTGGTGGCGGAGACCGACTACTGCATCAGCCACATACTGCACTACAGCGAGGGGCAGATAGCCGACATGGAGTACAGCCCGGAGGGCTACTCCCGCTGGAGCGCCATAGGCCCCGAAGAGGCCGAGGAGCTCTGCCGCGACAAGCTCACCGTCTCCAAGGACGTCGACACGGCCGGCAGCGTCACCTTCGTGATTGAGCCCGCCGGGCTCATATACAACTACTACTGCGCCGGCGGCGAGGCCGCGGCCGGCCTGTCAATAGGCGGGTCCACCACCGTGGTGGGGGACACGGACTGGCAGCTGGAAGTGGACTGGGAGTCCCTGGCGCAGTCAGGTTCGAGGGAGCCGGGCATAAGCCACGAGCCGGTGGACCTGCTCTACTCGGTCCACAGCTCCTCCCTCTTCGACTACACTCTCGTCTCGGCCTCGCCCTGGGACGACTATATGAGCATGCCCCTGCGCGCCGCGCTGCTCATAGGCCTCGCGGTGGCCGCCGGGCTGGTGCTGATAACCCTGCTCTACGCGCGCAAGTTCTCCAGCGATTCCGCCTTTATTCAGTCCATACTGGACAGCATGTCCCGGGCGGAGTCGAGCGAGTTTGTCCCCGTGGAGACGGGGGACCGCCGCGACGAATACGCCGCCATCGCCCACCACCTGAACAGCCTCTACGAGCACCTGGAGGCGCTGATAGAACAGCGTTACGTGCTCACGATAAGCCAGCAGCGCGCCGAGATACAGCGCCTCAGCGCCCAGCTCAACCCGCATTTTCTCTATAACACCCTCGAGAGCATGCGCCTGCGCGCCCTGAAGGAGGGCGACGCCCCCATGGCCGAGGCCACGGGGGGCCTCGGCTCCCTCTACCGCAGCATAGTAAAAACGGCGCCCGTCATCACGATAGGCGAAGAGCTCGAGATAACCCGCAAATACCTTGAATTGATGAGCTTTCTCCAGGGAGACAGCTTTGTGTACCACCTGGACGTCCCCCAGGAGGCTCTCGATATCTCAACGCCCAAAATATGGATGCAGCCGATAGTGGAGAACTTCTTCAAGCACGATTTTCAGAGCACGGACGAGCTCAAAGTCGTGGTCATCAGCGGCGAACTCACCCCCGGGCCGGGGGTGAAAGACGGGAGCCCGGAAGAGGGCTCCCGCCCCGCCGGCCGCACCCTCTCCCTGGAGTTTCTGAGCAACCTCGGCCACATAGAGGAGGACAAGCTCTCCGAGCTGAACCTGTCGTTCAGCCGGGACGCCGCCGAGCCTGAGGGGACCGGCGGCCTCGGCCTCACCAGCGTCTGGTACAGGCTGCGCCTGTTCTACAGCGGCAGGGTGAGCATGGTAATGTCCAATAACGCCCCCACGGGCGTCAGTTTGCGAATCTGTATAAGTGAGGAGGCGTCTGAAAGCGATGTACCGGCTGCTGATAGTTGACGACGAAAAGGATATCTGCGAAAATCTCAAATACCTGATAGACTGGGAGCGTTACGGCATCGACTGCATCATGACCGCGAACACCTATGAGTCCGCCATTGACATAGCCGTGGATTTCCAGCCGCACATGGCGCTTGTGGACATCAGCCTCAACGACGGCCACTGGGGCTATGAGCTGGTGGAGCACCTGCGCTCGGTCTGCCGCGGCACGGTCATATGCATGATAAGCGGCTATGACGACTTCTCCTTTGTCCAGCGCAGCATGAAGGCCGGCGCCAAGGACTACCTGCTCAAGCCCATAGACGTGGGCGAGCTCTGCGCCTATATTGAGCACACCATCGTCAACGACCTCCACGGCACGCTGCCGGAAAAGGACGTATCCCCGGAGGAGATTGACCCCGTGCTCTGCATTGAGTACTCCAAGCTCTCCAAAATAACGAACAAGATAATCCTCATCGTCAAGAGCAGCTACCGCAGCTCGCTCTCCCTCACCAGCATAGCCGAAATGTTCCACATGAGCAGCAAATACATAGGCCGCATATTCCTTAAAGATACCGGGCTCAAGTTCTCCGAATATCTGATGGTCTACCGCATGCTGATGGCGAGGAACCTCATCGTGAGCACCAAGGAAAAGATCTCCGTCATAGCCGCCAGCGTCGGCTATTCCCAGATAAACAACTTCTATGTCCACTTCAAGGGCTACTTCAATGTCTCCCCCAGCTCCCTGCGCAATTATTCCAGCTCGGCTGACCCGGCCGGAGGAGGACAGACGCCGTGAAGAAGTGGCACGCCATAGCTCTCGCCGCGGTGCTGGTGGCCGCGGCCGCGGTCGGGGCCGTCCTGCTGTCCGGCGGCGAGGACGGCACGCAGGAGCGCGGCCCAGACAGCTCCGTGGAGCTGGTGTACTACACAATAGGCGACCCGGATGAGGACCTGGAGCTGGTAAATCAGGCCATAAACGACCTCCTGCTGGAGCGTTACGGCTTCACGATAGACTATCGCAAGCTGGGCTGGAACGAGTATGAGGCCTATATGACCTCGCTGGTGAACACCCGCTCCGGCTTCGACATCGCCTTCACCTGGGCCGAGGGATATCAGGAAGACGCCCTTGACGGGCACTGGCTGGATTTAACCGACTACCTCTCTTCGGATTACCGCGAGCTCTATTCGGCGGTGGACGAGCGGTTTTGGCGTGGCGTCACGGTGGGCGGCAGGATTTACGGCGTCCCCACCAACAAGGAGCTGGCCACCCCCCTTCACTTTCTCTACTCCGCGGAACTCGTGGAGAAATACGGCGTGGACATCGAGTCCTATAACAGCATAGCCTCCCTGGAGCCGGTGCTCGCGGAGATAGCGGCCGGGGAGGACGGTTGTATCCCGCTGTTCTTCGACTCCTCGCACGTCAATCTCGTGGCCACGCTCGGCTATGAATACGCCGCCTACTCCGATTTGCCGCTCGTCATACGCACGGGCGACAGCTCCTGCACGGTGCTGAACCCCTTTGAGGAGCCGGACGTGCTGGAGATGCTGGACACGCTGCACCGCTATTACCGGCTGGGCTACATCAACCAGGACGCCGCCATCCGCAGCACACTCTCGCGCTTTGAGGACGAGCGGGTGTTCCTGCGCATAGCCAGCGGCGGGCCCGATTCCGCCGCCAGCTACAGCCAGACCTTCGGCTATCCCATAGTCGTGCATCAGGCCAGCGAGAGCACCGTCACCTCCGAATCCACCCAGGGCGGCATCATGGCGGTGAGCGCCTACACCGCGCATCCCCGGGAGTGCCTCGCGTTTCTGGAGGCCCTGAATACGGACGTCGAACTGCGCAACCTGTTCAACTACGGCATAGAGGGCGTGCACTACACGCTCACGGAGGACGGCCAGGTGCACAGCATCTCCGGCGGCTACACCGGTGTGGAGTACACCCAGGGCAACTGGTTCATTCTCCGGACACGCGAGGGCGAGAGGACGGACAAATGGGAGGTCTACCGCGAATTCAACGACAGCGCCGGGGAGTCCGAACTTCTCGGCTTCAGCCCCTCCTACGACGGCCTTGAAAGCGAGCGCCAGGCCGTCGCGGAGCTCTACCGGCGTTACGGCAGCGCGTTGTTCACCGGCACCGTAGACCCGGAAATATATGTACCCCGCTTTCTCTCGGAACTCGAGGAGGCGGGCATAGGCGAGCTCCGCGCCGCCCTGCAGTCGCAGGTCGACGCCTTTCTCGCCGAGAACAAGGGAGATGCTGTAGAATGAAGAGAAAATTCGGGGATGGCCCCATCTCGCGCCTGCTCTCCGCCGTCTTTGACCTGATAGTTATAAACCTCCTCTGCGTGGTCTGTTCCCTGCCTGTGTTCACGGCCGGCGCCGCGGTCTCCGGGGCCTTTATGGCCGCCCGCGCCGTCCTGCAGGACGGCGCCGCCGGCGCAGTCGGGACGTTCTTCTCCGGTTTCCGGGAGAATTTCCGCCAGGCCACCTTCCTCACGCTCGGTTCGGTCGTGGTCGCGGCGGCCCTGTTCTGCTACTATCTGCTGCTGCGGCTCTATTTTGAGGGCGCGCTCTATACCGCTCTGCTGATTGTGCTTGGGCTGGTGGCCTTCATCTTCCTGGCCATACTGGCCTATGCCATACCGCTGCTGACGCGCTATAAAAATACGCTGAGGGAGCACATACACAACGCGCTCATCCTCAGCGTCCTCTATTTCCCGCGCACCCTGCTCATGGTGTTCCTGCACGCCCTGCCGTTCATACTCTTTTTCATGATACCCATGGCCTTCGTGTATACGCTGCTGTTCTGGCTGATGCTGGGCGTGTCCGTCATATTGCTTGTGGACGCCATGCTGCTGCGCGGCGTCTTTGAGCGGCTGGAGGCCGGGGAGCTCAGGCCAAGGTGAACTCCCCGCTCAGCAGCGTCCGGCCCGAGTCGCACACGAACCACTCTATGCGCCCCGGCGGCGTGACCCAGGCGCCGCCGTCCCACTGCGCCAGGCTCTCCGGGGCAATCTCCAGCGTGAAAGAGCCCCGGTCCCCCGCCGGGATGAAGAGCTTCTGGAAATCACAGAGCTGCCTCACGCGCGAGCTGACTATGCCCTGGGTTCTGTGGATGTAGAGCTGCGGCACGGCGTAGCCGCCGCGCTCTCCGGTGTTCACGGCCTCAAGGGCTATGCTCAGAGCGCCTTTCCCAAGTCCGCCCCTCTGCACGGCCCCCCCGGGGGCCGATTTTTTTTGCCAGGAAAAGCTCGTGTAGCTCTCCCCCGCCCCGAAGCGGTAGCGCACCCCGCCATCCGGCGAGTCGTAATACCTCATCGCGGCATAGGAGTCCT
>CALWYN010000062.1 GCA_944385755.1 uncultured Oscillospiraceae bacterium | reverse complement strand
AAATACGCCGCCGAGTTGGGGTTCTCGTCCACGAGCAGCGCCGCGGCCAGCCCATACGGCAGCGCGGAGCGCGCGTAGGTCGCGGACGCCCCCGGTATGGGGTCTTCCAGCTCCCGCACTCCAGGCCGGCCGCCGCACTCGCCCGTCATCGCCCGCAGCTCCGCGAGTAGCGTGTTCACTATGCCCGGCGCCCTGTGCGCATAGTCCTCCGTCCGCGCGGTCCTGGCCTCCCCCGAGCCGGAGAGCTCGTCCATGAGGCTCATCGCCGCGTCGAACACCTCGCTGACCAGTGTCAATTCTCTCCCCCTTTCAGATATGGGGAGGGCCATGCCCTCCCCTCCCATACGTCAGGCCGAGTAGGCCTTCTCCGCCACATCCGAGGGATATTTTCCCTCTGCATAGGCATAGGCCTTCAGCGTCTCCCCGCTCTTGAGCGTCACACTGCCGCCGGAGGTCAGGCTCTGCGCGCTGGCGCTGTACCTCGGATCGCTGCCGTCCACCGTGTAGCGTATGCTGGCCCCCTCCGCGGTCACGGTCGCCGCCGCGCCGCTCAGGGAGATGGCCGGCACCGCCTGCACGCTGTCCGAGGAGGCGTAGACATAGACACCGGCGCACTTCTCGGCCAGCACGCCCGCCCAGTAGCGGACGCGGCCCTCTATGACGTTGCCGTCTATGCCCATGGGGTCCTTCTGTATCTTGTACTTCGCCAGCTTCTGCGCAAAGGGGCAGGCGTCCTTGTGCTGCAGTATGAAGTAGACATTCTCTGGCATGTCCCCGTCCGGCACGACGTGCACGTCGAATCCGGCCACGCGCGGCAGGCTGTTCTCGGTGAGTGCCTGGGTGCCGAGCTGCTCCAGATAGGTCAGGTTCGAGAGGTTCGGCAGCATGGCGGCGTAGGTCTCGGATATAAAGAGCCCCCTGCCGCGCCTGGGGACATAGTGGTTGTTCATGTATGAGGCGCCGGACTGTATCAGCCCGAGCAGCGTGTCCCTGGTGGGCGCGCTGCCGCCCGCCACCTTGCCGGCGCCCTGGGCCCATTTGCCGAGCACATACCGCTCCACCTCGGGCATCACCACGTCGCGTATCTGCACGTGGAGTCTGGCGGAGGCGTCCTTGACGTTGTACTGGTCCTGGGCGTTGCCCTCGTCTATCGAGCCGGTGAAGCTGCGGTCCCGCTCAATTTTAAAGGTCTGCACCCTGTCCCCCAGCTCCTTCACCTCGCCGTAGCGCGAGGTGCCGCCCAGCTGGTAGTCGTTCATCTCCATCTTGTCCACCGCGTAGACGGATACCTCGTTCACGCCCGTGAACTCGACCTTGTTGTTCACCGCCCCGCGCAGGAGGCTCTCCCGCGCGAAGGCGTCGTCCACATACTTTGAGAATTTACTTGCCAGATTGATAGCCATTCAGTCCATCCTTTCCAATTTGTTCTCCTGGTTTGCGCGTACGGTCAGACGCTGTTCCAGCCCGCCGCCACGGGGTCGTACGCCAGCCCCTCGCCTCTGGAGCGCGGGCTGCCCGTGCTGCGCCCGGCGTTCTGCCTCTCCCGGCGCAGTGTCTCCGCCTCGCGGCGGAGCCGTGCTATCTCCGCGTCCCGCCTGGCCAGCTCCTCGCGGCGGGAATACTCGGCGTAGGCCTCCGCCAGGCCGTCTCCCGCTCTCACCCTGGCCCAGACCTCGCGCGGCAGGGCCGCCTCCCCGGAGAGCAGCCTCGCCGCCGCCTCCGGGAACTCGTCCAGGAAGCGGGCGCAGTCGCGCCGGCGCCTCTCCTCGCCGGTGAGCGGCGCGCCGCCCTCCAGCTCCTCAATGCGCCTGAGCGCCTCGCGCAGCTTCGCGCTCAGCGCGTCATAGTCCAGGCCCTTCCCGGCCAGTTCCATGAGCTCGCCGCGGCCCACTTCGCGCTCTCCGCCGGCCCATCTGAGCAGGTAGCTCCCGCCCTCGCCGGCAGTCCCGCGTTCCTCCTCCGGCCAGGGCCCGGGCCTCTCGGCCCCCCGTCTGATGTCCTTCTCCTCCATGTCTCTCCTTTCCCGCCCCGGTAAGGGGCGTCTATGCTGAAATGTCTCAGCCCGTGTGAATCGCGGCCCTCACTGCCCGGCGCTCTGCGCGCCCCGCCGCCTCTTTATGGCCTCCATGAGCCCCCGCCTGTCCGTCACGCAGCTGTCCGGCACGCGCTCGAGGTATTCGAGTATGTCGATGTGCCCCAGCGCGAGCAGGTTGTCCAGTGTCTGGGTGGAGGCGATCTCGCTCCAGTAGGCGGAGGTGCCCACGTCCAGCCTCAGCTGCATGGGCGTCTCCCTCAGCGCGGAGAAGTCGAAGGCCGTCCTCAGCCGCCCGTCCGGCGTCATGTCCAGCGCCGGCGCCGCGAAATCCAGCACCGCTCTATCCAGCGCCTCGTCCGGGGCGCACTCTATGTCCCTCACTCCGTAATATCCGGCCATGAAGTCCATGTAGATGCGCCCCAGCTCCTCTATGGACTGGTAGAGCGACTGTCTGGTCAGCTCGTTCGGCGTGGCCGCGGCCCTCTGCAGGGCTATTATCGCGCTGGTGTTGTCCGGCCTGGCCTCGCCCAGGGCCACGCTGGTCGCGCCCAGGTTCGACTGCGTCAGCTCCTGCGTGAGCGAGATGAACTGCGCTATCTGCGGCGAGATCTGCGCCGGCTCCAGGATGCGCGCCACGCCCGACATGTCCCCGCCCCTCACGCCTATGGCCCGGCCGATGCCGTTGTCCCAGTGCGGGATACGCGTGCGGTCGTAGACTATTTTGGGGTACGCGGTCATCATCAGCGAGGTCATGGTCATGGCAAAGAGCTTGTTTATGTATATCTGGTTGGGTATCAGCCCCGTGAGCATCGCCTGGCCGTGGTAGCTGTCCTGTACGTTGTCCCAGCACAGCCAGGTCACGGGGTAGCGCCTCAGCCCCAGGTTCCAGGGCCGCCTTATCATGACGCCTCGGGCGCACTCGCAGGCCCAGACTTCACCGCTCCCGTCATCCTTCCAGAGCCTGAGTATGACGGTCGTCCTCCCGCCGGACTCCTTATAGGCGTCCAGGCGCTGCTCGTCCTCGTCCTCGCGCAGCCTCTCCCAGTCCGCGCAGCCGAGCCTTCTGGCCCTCTCCCTGAGCTCCTCGGTCAGCTCCCTCCGCTTTATGAGTATGTAGGGCTGCCCCTCCACGCGCCTGTCGGAGGTGTCCCCGAAGCCCACCCTGGTGTTCTGCACCACCTCGGTGACTATGGCGCCCCTGGTCCCGCCGGGGCCCTCCGCGTCGGCGTCCCACCAGGTGTAGGTGGCGGCGTCCCCGTCCACGGCCGCGTTGCGCAGATACTCCCGGAGCAGCACCGTGAGGGCGTTGCGCTCGAATATCTCCTCAAACTGCCGGTTCACCGCCTCGGCCGCCCTGCGGGCCGCAGCTGTGCCGTCCAGCGGCGAGGCCTGCAGCTTTATGTTGTCCGAGGTACAGGAGGCCACGGTGAAGAGCGTCACGCGCTTGAGGAAGTTGAACACCGGCGTGGGCAGCCCGTTGCTCTCCACGCCCTCCCACTGCCGGCCGACGAAGAAGTTCTCGTTCACGCGCACGTTGTCGTCGAGCTGTATGCTTTCGTTATAGGCCAGCATGGCCTCATATTCGCGCCAGACGCTCTCCGCGCTTATCTCGCCTCTCAGCACCTGTCATCCCTCCTCCCCAGCAGCTCCTCCATGCCGTAGCTCAGTATGTTGGCAATCCCCTCCTGCACCCTGCGCTGCTCGCGCGGCTCCGCCTCATCCCCCGCGTCCGCCTCCTGCGGCTCCCCGGCGCGCTCCCCGCCTTTGAGCGAGAGCGCCAGGGCCGCCGCGGCCAGGGCCAGCGCCAGCGCCGAAAAGCAGAGCGCCAGCGCACACATCAGCATCTCCATTTTCGCGTTCATCCCTTTCTTTTTCAGTTTCCGGCCTCGGCCCGTCACCTGACATAGCCGCTGCCCCTCACGCGCAGCTCCACGGACACCACCGTCGCCGTCGAGCCCGCCCAGGGGTTCGAGATTATCAGCTTGTAGTAGTTGAACCTCCCGGACCTCAGCTTTATTCTCGCCGTCTCGGGCACGGAGCCGCTCCCCGGGCTCTCGTAGATGTACTCCGCCGGCGCCGTGCCTCTGTCGGTCTCCGCCGTGACTTTCAGCCGCCCGTTGTCCTCGGGCTTCACGCCTATCCAGAGCATGGAGGAGTACTTCCGCCTGAAATCCCCGTCAAAACCCATGGCCCCGGACTCCCAGAGCGCGTCTATGGCCTCCCCGCAGTCGTCGAGCCACTCGTCGGACAGCTGCCTGAGCTCCCCGGAGCCCGTGCCGAAGTAGAGCCCGTCCCTGTAGTTTATCAGGCAGCGCGCATCCAGGTTGGTGTACACATACCAGGCGTCCGCCTCCGTGTTCTGCACCAGGGCGGTGCCGTCCTCGCCTATGACGTAGTACTCGTGCGCGAATTTGTCGTAGAAGGTGCGCGCCCTCTCGAGCGCCATGCCCCTTATGGTGCCCTCCACCCTCTGTGACACGCGCTCGGCGTTTCTCTCCCCTCCGTCCGCGCCTGAGCCGTAGCCCAGCGAGCGCCACTCGAGTATGCTCCCCGCGTCCGGCGTCCTGGGGCGGTTCTCCACCAGCGTGGCCTGTCCCGGCGCGCAGCAGCCCAGGCTGCGGTTCACGGGCGTGATGCAAAAGCCCGCCGTCACCGCCCCGTCCGCCAGGGTTATCGCGCTGTAGCCTATGCTCC
>CALWYN010000061.1 GCA_944385755.1 uncultured Oscillospiraceae bacterium | reverse complement strand
CGGGGAACCACGTCTATCTGACCATCGACCTGCAGCTGCAGGAGGCCGTCGAGAGGGCGCTGGAGTTCGGCATATACGAGCTGCAGATAGAACGCGACGACGAAAACCGCGAGAGGGCGGCCAACGGAGAGACGCCGCTAGAGGACGTGGGCGGCGGAGCCGTGGTGGTCGTGGATGTCAACACCGGGGAGCCACTGGCCATAGCCAGCTACCCCACCTTCAGCCTGACGACCTTTGACGAGGACTATGAGGAGATAAGCACGGACGAGAGCAACCCGCTCTTCAACCGCGCGCTGATGGGCACATACGCGCCCGGCTCCACTTTCAAGCCGCTCGTGGCCCTGGCGGGGCTGACCGAGGGGCTGGTGAACACGGAGACTCAGATATACTGCAACGGCGTGTTCGACAAGTACGCCGACCAGGGCTACGCGCCCGTCTGCTGGATATACACCGACACGGACGGCCAGATAACCCACCAGGCGGAAAACGTGGTCGAGGCGATAAAGGACTCGTGCAACATATACTTCTACACGCTGGCCGACCAGCTGGGGATAAGGCTGCTGGACGAGTACGCCGAGAAGTTCGGCCTGGGAGAGAGCACGGGCATAGAGCTGGCGGAGGAACTCGGCAACATGGCCAGCCCGGAGACACACAACGACATCGACGGCGCGGGCTTCACCTACGGCGACACGGTCCAGGCGGGCATAGGCCAGTCGGACAGCCTCTTCACCCCCATACAGATCGCGGAGTACTGCGCGGCCATTGCCAACGGGGGGACGCGCTATTCGGCGAGCATACTCAAAAACGTGCGCAGCTACGACTACTCCACCAACCTCTACGAGCGCGACACCGAGGTGCTCTCCACCGTGGAGAGCGAGGACTACAACTTCGCCGCGGTACAGCGCGGCATGTACCAGTTCACCCACGACCCCAACAGCTCGAGCTTTGCCGTCTACCTCACCTTCAACAACTACTCCTACGGCGGCAGGAGCATAGGCGTGGCCGCCAAGTCCGGCACGGCCCAGCTCGGCGAGAACCGCGTGAACAACGCCATCTTCATGCTCTACGCGCCGTTTGACGACCCCGAAATAGCGGTGGCCATCGTTGTGGAGCAGGGCCGGTCGGGCGCATCGCTGAGGAACATCGCCGCCGACGTGCTAGACGCCTATTTCAGCATCGAGGCGGGGGCCGCCTCCTCTACGGCCGAAAACGAGAGCGGCCTGCTCAGATAGGCGCGAAAAAGTGAATATTTTGGACTAATATGCACAAGAGTTATTGAAATTCGCCCGGATGGGGAGTATAATATACCTCTAAGGCCATATATGGCCCCAAGCAGGGAGGGAAAAGAGAAATGAACATTGCGCTGCTCGCGGACGATGGGAAAAAGGAGCTGATGGTGCAGTTTTGCATCGCCTACTGCGGAATCCTGTCAGAGCACAACGTCTGCGCCACGGCTACGACCGGAAAACTGGTCAGCGAGAACACCGGGCTGCCGGTGACCCTCTATCTGCACGACAAACAGGGCGCGCAGCAGATAGGCGCGAGGATAGCATATAATGAGATCGACCTCGTGCTGTATTTCTGCGATCCGGCGAACCCGGACGGCTTTGAGAGTGTGGACAAGCTGGCAAGGCTCTGCGACCAGTATCTCATCCCCATGGCCACCAACGCCGCCACGGCCGAGGTGCTCATACAGGGCCTGAGGCGCGGCGACTTCGACTGGCGAGACATAGTGAACCCCAAACGGGGCTGAAAAGAGAGGGGCCCGGGGAGGCCGCGCCCTCCGCAGCCGGCTGCGGGCGGGCCGCGGTGCGCTCCGGGCAATTTGGGGCGGGCCGCGGGCTTCCGCGCCCGACATACGAAAACGGCGTGGGAAAACCGCGCGGACACCGGGCGGAGGTGAGCGAAAAAACGGCACCGCCGCCCATTTACTGCGTTTTACGGAGGAGTGGACATGGAAAAAGTTACACCCCGCACGCTCTCCGGCTTCATGGAGCTGCTGCCGGCCGACCAGATAAAGATGGAGCGGCTGCTCTCCACGCTGCGGGAGACCTATGAGCTGTTCGGCTTCACGCCGCTGGACACGCCGGCGATAGAGTCCGCCGAGGTGCTGCTGGCCAAGGGCGGCGGCGAGACGGAAAAGCAGATCTACCGCTTCATGAAGGGCGACAGCGACCTCGCTCTGCGCTTCGACCTGACCGTGCCGCTGGCCAAATACGTGGCGGCGAACTACGCAAATCTGGCCTTCCCCTTCAGGCGCTATCAGATAGGCAAGGTCTGGCGCGGCGAGCGGGCGCAGCGCGGGCGCTTCCGCGAGTTCTACCAGGCGGACATAGACGTCATAGGCGACGGGAAGCTCGGCATAATGAACGACGCCGAGATACCCTCCATAATCTACAGGGCCTTTACGGCGCTGGGACTGGAGGACTTCACCATACGCATCAACAACCGCAAGGCCCTGAACGGCTATTTTGAGCTCCTGGGCGTGGCGGACAGGGCCGGGGACGTGATGCGCGCGATAGACAAGCTGGAGAAGATAGGCCCGGACAGGGTGCTGGAGCTGCTCACGGGCGAGTGCGGCATGGACGCGCGCTCCGCGGGCGAGATAATGGAATTCGTGGCCTTCGCCGGGAGCAACGGCGAGAAGCTGAGCTTCCTGGAGGACAGGGCGGCCGGGAGCGAAAAGCTGGCGGAGGGGGTGGCCGAGCTGAGGGCCGTGGCGGACGCCCTGCCCCGCTTCGGCGTCCCGGAGAGGAATTTCCGCCTCGACTTCACAATTGCCAGGGGCCTGGACTACTACACGGGGACCGTGTACGAGACCAGCATGAACGCCCACCCGGAGATAGGCTCCATCTGCTCCGGCGGGCGCTACGACAACCTGGCCGGGTTCTATACCGACAGGCAGCTGCCGGGCGTGGGCATATCTATAGGCGCGACGAGGCTGTTCTACGTCCTGAACGAGCAGGGCATGCTGAACGGGCAGCTCGCCGCTGCCCCGGCGGACGCGATGGTCATATCCATGACGGGCGACATGAACTACGCCGCCCGGGCGGCCACGGAGCTGAGGGCCGCCGGCGTGAGGACGCAGCTCTACGGCGAGGAGAGGAAGTTCAAGCAGAAGCTCTCCTATGCCTCCAAGCTGGGCGTGCCATTCGCCGTTATAATAGGCGAGGACGAGCAGGCCCGCTCGCTGGTGGCCCTGAAAGACATGCGGACCGGCGTACAGGAGACCATGAGCGCGGCGCAGGCCGCCGGGAGGATAGCCGGCGCCGTCCGCGGCGCCGCGGGCGTGAAGCTGATAAGCGAAGAGGGAGGAAACGGGAAATGATGCAGTCCAGGAGCCATACCTGCGGCGAGCTGCGAGCGGCGGACGCCGGCAGGAGCGTCAAAATATGCGGCTGGATGGAGAACGTGCGCGAGGTCTCCGCGGCCCTGGCCTTCGTGGTCGGGCGCGACTTCTACGGCACGACACAGGTGGTGGCCGAGACGGAGGAGATGGTCCGTGTGTTCAGGTCCATCAACAGGGAGAGCACCATAAGCGTCTCCGGCACGGTGCGCGAGAGGGCGAGCAAGAACCCCAACATGCCCACCGGGGACATAGAGATCGTGCCTGAGTCCGTGGAGGTGCTGGGCAAGTGCATATATAACGAGCTGCCCTTCCAGATAAACCGCTCCCGCGAGGCCGATGAGAGCACCCGGCTCAGGTACCGCTATCTCGACCTGCGCAACCCCGAGGTCAAAAAGAACATAATCCTGCGCTCGAACGTGATTGCCGCGCTGCGAAAGAGCATGACCGAACACGGCTTCATGGAGATAACGACGCCGATACTCACGGTGTCCTCCCCCGAGGGCGCGCGCGACTACCTGGTGCCCGCGCGCAACCACCCCGGCAAGTTCTACGCCCTGCCGCAGGCGCCGCAGCAGTTCAAGCAGCTGCTTATGGCCAGCGGCTTCGACCGCTATTTCCAGATAGCCCCCTGCTTCCGCGACGAGGACGCCCGGGCGGACCGCTCGCCCGGCGAGTTCTACCAGCTGGACATGGAGATGGCCTTTGCCACCCAGGAGGACGTGTTCGCCGTCCTCGAGGACGTGCTGCCGCCTGTCTTCGCCGAGTTCGGCAAGTACAACCGCGCCAGCGGCGCGCCGTTTAAGCGCATACCCTACGCCGAGGCGCTGGAGAAATACGGCACGGACAAGCCGGATTTGCGGATAGACCTCACCGCCGCGGACGTGACGGAGCTCGTGGACGGCTGCGGCTTCGGCCCCTTCGAGGGCGCGGTGGTCAAGGCCGTGCCCGTCAGCGGCTTTGCCGGCACGCGCAAGCAGATAGACAAGCTCTGTGCCGACGCGGAGACCGTTTCCGGCAACAAGGCCTACTGGGTGCGCGTGGACGACAAGGGCGAGCTCACCGGCGGCATAGCCAAGTTCCTCACAGAGAGGAAGGCGCGGTTCGTCTCCGAACTGAATCTCGCGCCGGACACGCTGGTCGTATTCGCCGCCGGGAGCCGCGCCGCCGCGCAGAAAACGGCGGGCGCGCTGATAAAGCTGCTCGGCGCCCTCTGCCCGCAGCACATGGACGCGGAGAAGTACGAGTTCTGCTGGATAGTGGACTTCCCCATGTACGAGATAGGCGAGGAGAGCGGGGAGCTGGAGTTCTGCCACAACCCCTTCTCGATGCCCTCCGGCGGGCTGGACGTGCTGCTCGCGGCCGAGCGCGGTGAGATCGACCCGCTGACCATCACCGCCGACCAGTACGACCTCGTCTGCAACGGCGTGGAGCTCAGCTCCGGCGCGGTGCGCAACCACGACCCGGAGATAATGGTGAAGGCCTTTGAGCTCGTCAGGCTGGGCGAGGAGGACGTGAAGGCCAAGTTCCCGGCGATGTACAACGCCTTCTGCTACGGCGCCCCGCCGCACGCGGGCATCGCCCCGGGCGTGGACCGCATGGTCATGCTGCTGGCCGGGGAGGACTCGATACGCGAGATAATCCCCTTCCCGATGAACAAGAACGCCCAGGATTTGATGATGGGCGCTCCGGGCGAGGTCACCCGGAAGCAGCTCGACGAGCTGCACATCGCCATTGTGAAGCCCGAGAGCGGGGAATGAACGCGGAATTTGAAATACGGCCGATGCGCCCGGAGGACTGCGCGGGAAAGGGGCTGGTACACAGCCTCGCGTGGCACGAGACCTACCGCGGCCTGATGCCGGACGAATTTCTGGACACGCGCACGCCGGAACTCTGCGCGGAGCTGGCGCGCAGCCGGCCCGTTGACACGCTCGTGGCCCTGAGAGGCGGCGAGATAGTGGGCTTCGTATGCTACTGCCGCGAGGCGCGGGAGTTCACCGCCCGTAAGGGGTGCTCGGAGGTGGCCGCGCTGTACGTTCTCAGGAAGTGCCAGGGACTCGGCCTCGGGCGCGCGCTCATGGAGGCCGCGCTGGAGCAGCTGCCCCACCGGAGGGTGGTGCTCTATGTCCTGCGCGGGAACGGGCACGCTGCCGGGTTTTACGGGCACCTGGGTTTTGCCCCCACGGGGCGTGAGTACACCGACACGGTCCCGGGCGGGACGATAACCGAGCTCGAGTTCATGCTTGAGAGATGAGAAAGAGAGGAGCGCGCCGCGCTCCTCTCTTTTTGCCTGCCGGGCCGGAGATTTGGGCTTGCGCAGAGCGCGCTCCGCCTCCGGGCGCGGACCGGCGCTCTCCCGGGCCTTCACTCCGGCAGGGTGAGTATGTCGTGCGATACCGGGGTATAGAACAGCCGGCGCACGTCCTCCGCGGTGCGGGAGAGGGGTAGGAGCCACATGAGCTTGGCCACGGCCGCCTCCGTGGTCATGTCATAGGCCTCCAACACGGACGAGTCCTCCGCCAGGGGGCGGCCCGTGGCGTAGACGGCGAGGTCGCTGCCCTCGTTCTGGACCTGGGTGGTCATCACCACCGTCCTGCCCTCCCTGACGGCGGAGGAGACCAGCTCGTGCATGCCGCCGGCGTGCGGGAGGCCGCCCACGCCGAAGCTCTCGATTATCAGGGCCCGGCAGCGGCCGAGCATGAATTCCAGCTGCCCGGGGCCCGCGCCCGGGATGAGCTTGACCAGGCCGACGCGGTGCTCGAGCGAGTCGCTGAACAGCGGCTCGCTCAGGCATTCCGGGACTATGTACTGTATGACCCGGCCGTCGCGCACGTCGGCTATATTGGGGTAGTTTATGCTGGCGAAGGCGTCAAAGCTCTTGGTGTGAGTCTTGCGCGCGCGGGTACCCAGGATGACGCGGCCGTTGAACACTATGGCCACGCCGTGCATCGTGTCCGTGCAGGCGCACTCAAAGCTGTCGCGCAAATTCGTGCGCGAGTCCGTGGCGTCAAAGCCTATGGGCTTCTGCGCGCCGGTGAGGATGATGGGCTTGGGGCTGGAGCGTATCAGGTAGCTGAGCGCGGCGGCGGTGTAGGCCATGGTGTCCGTGCCGTGGCTTATGACGAAGCCGTCGAAGCGGCCGTAGTTCTCGCGCACGGCCCGGGCCATGCCCAGCCAGTGCTCCGGGCCGATGTCCGTGCTGTCGAGCTCATAGAGCTGGAGGCACTCCACCTCGCAGAGTGCGGCCACATCCGGCACATAGCCCAGCAGGGCCTCCGCTCCCAGGCCGGGCAGGAGACCGCCCTGGCTGAGCTCCGAGGCTATCGTCCCGCCGGTGCCGATGAAGAGTATGCGTTTTTTCATGACTTGAGCCCCCAGTTCATAGATGTTTTACATTATACCACGAAAAAGCACAGGTTTATATGCTTGGATATTTCGCTTTAGTGTGTTATAATAACCAATCAACAACTTTTGCGTTCCGGAGGACGGCAGATGGGCGGAAAGAAGACCGTGGTCGTGAAGATAGGCACGAGCTCGCTGACGGAGAAGAGCGGGCGGCTCTCGCCGGAGAGGCTCAGGGGCCTGACAGGGCAGATAGCCTCGCTGCGCGACGGAGGCCACCAGGTGGTGCTGGTGACCAGCGGGGCCATAGCGGCGGGGTATTCCCTGCTGGGCTATCACGAGCGGCCCACAGCCGTGGCCGCCAAACAGGCCAGCGCCGCTGTGGGGCAGGGCCTGCTGATGGAGGAGTACTCCTCCGCGCTCTCGGAGCGGGGCTACGTGGCGGCCCAGCTGCTGCTCACACGCGGGGATTTCCGCGACAGGCGCAGATACCAGAACGCCTTCGCCGCGCTGGAGGTGCTGCTCTCGCGCGGGGCGGTGCCGGTGATAAACGAGAACGACACCGTGTCGATTGCCGAGCTGAAGCTGGGCGACAACGACATGCTCTCCGCCCAGGTGGCGGCCATGCTGCACGCGGATTTGCTCGTGATACTGACGGACATGGACGGGCTGTACACCGCCAACCCCAGGACTGACCCGCTCGCCAGGCACATACCCTATGTCGAGAAGGTGACGCCGGAGATAGAGGCCCTGGCCGGCGGCGCGGGGAGCAGCAACGGCACCGGGGGCATGGCCACCAAGGTCGAGGCGGCAAAACTCGCCGCCGGGGCGGGCGTGGCCGTGGTTATCTGCTCCTCGGCCGAGCCGGATGTCCTGGGCCGGGCCGTGGAGGGCACGGCCCGGGGCACGTACTTCAGGGCCGGGAGCGGGATGAAAACCCGGCTGCAGTGGACGGCGTTCTACGCCCAGGCGGCCGGGAGCATATATATAGACGCCGGAGCGGCCGGGGCGCTGTGCGGCCGGGGCAAGAGCCTGCTCCCCGCAGGTATCAGGGCCTGCGAGGGCGACTTTGCCGCCGGGGAGGTCGTGAACGTGTACCTATCGGGCAGCGGGGAGCTGCTGGGCCGCGGCGTGGTGAACTACAGCTCGCGGGAGGTCCGGGAGATAGCCGGGCTGTCCTCGGCGGCGGCGGAGGGGCAGTTCCCCGGGCGGCCGCCGGAGGTCATACATCAGGACAACTGGGTAAAAAAGCTATAGACGAAAAAATGGAGGTGCGGCAGATGAGGACACTGATTGAGAGCGCGCTCGCGGCCAAGGCCGCCTCGGCGCAGGTGGCGCAGCTCGCCACGGAGAAGAAAAATGAGGCCCTCCGCGCTATCGCGCGCTCGCTCGTGGAGCGGACGGGCGAGATAGTGGAGGCCAACGGCCGCGACATGGCCGCGGCCCGCGAACGGGGCATGGAGAGCTCCCTGCTAGACAGGCTGATGCTCGACGCCGGGCGCGTCGAGGGCATGGCCGAGGGCCTGCGCCAGGTGGCGGAGCTGCCGGACCCCGTGGGGGAGGTCATGGAGCAGTGGACGCGCCCGAACGGCCTGCTGATAAAAAAGGTCCGCGTCCCAATGGGCGTGATAGGCATGATATACGAGGCCAGGCCGAACGTGACCGTGGACGCGGCTTCGCTGGCCTTCAAGGCCGGGAGTGCGGTGCTGCTGCGCTCTAGCTCCTCCGCCTACGAGTCCAGCGCGGCCCTGGTGCGGATAATGCGCGAGACCCTGTCAGATTGCGGCGTGAATCCGGACGCGGTCTGCCTGGTCGAGGACAGGAGCCACGGCGCCGTGGACGAGATGCTCAAAATGAGGAGCTATATCGACCTGATAGTGCCGAGGGGCGGCGCGGGGCTGATACGCAACGCCGTCATGAACGCCACCGTCCCGGTGCTGGAGACCGGGACCGGCAACTGCCATATCTATGTGGACGCCTCGGCGGACTATGAGATGGCGGAGAGGATAGTGATAAACGCCAAGACGCAGCGCACGGGCGTCTGCAACGCGGCGGAGACGCTGCTGGTGCAGTCCGACTGGGCGGAGGCCCACCTGAGAGAGCTGCTGAAGGCCCTGACCGACCGCGAGGTGGAGCTGCACGGGGACGGGGCCGCCGCTGGTTATGCCGAGGGGATGATCCCCGCGACGGAGGCGGACTGGGCGGACGAGTATCTGCGCCTGGCCATGGCGGTCAAGGTCGTCTCCGGCGTGGAGGAGGCGGTGGAGCACATAAACCGCTACGGGACAAAGCACACGGAGTGTATCCTGACCGCGGACGGGAAGAGCGCCGAATACTTCCTCAAAAATGTGGACGCGGCCGTCGTGGACTGGAACGCCTCCACGCGCTTCACCGACGGCTTCGAGTTCGGCTTCGGGGCTGAACTCGGGATATCTACCCAGAAGCTGCACGCCCGCGGGCCCATGGGCCTGAAGGAGATAACGAGCTACAAATACCTCGTCATAGGCTCCGGCCAGGCGAGGCCGTGAACGGGGGCGGGGAACATGAAATACGCCTTTATCGGCAGCGGGAACATGGCCAGGGCCATCATAGGCGGGCTGGTGCGCACGGGCACGCCGGGGGAGGACATACTGGTGGTCAACCCCAATAACCCGGTGAGCACGGGCGAGGTGCGGAGGCTGTACGGCGCCGTGCCCTCGGCCCCGGAGGCTCTGGCCGGGGCAGGCTGCGTTGTGTTGGCGGTGAAGCCGCAGAGCTTCGCCGCGGCGGCGCCGGAGTACGCGCCGTTCATAGCGCCGGGGACGCTCGTGGTGAGCATAATGGCGGGCATCCCGACCGCGGCGGTCGAGGCCGCGTTCCCGGCGGCGCGCGTCGTACGTGTCATGCCCAACCTGGCCCTGGCCGCGGGCTGCGGGGCCTCGGGCGTGGCGCCCGGGGCGACCGCCACGGAGGCAGACGTGGAGCTGACGCTGCGCATCTTTTCGGCCGCCGGCGCGGCGGTGAGGGTGGATGAGACGGAGATAGACTCCGTGGCCGCCATGAGCGGCAGCGGGGCCGCCTACATCTACTTTCTGGTGGAGAACCTGCGCGACGCGGCGATAGAGGACGGCATGGAGCCGGAGAAGGCCGCGCTGCTGGCGAGGCAGACGCTGATAGGCGCGGCGCGGCAGCTGGAGCTGGAGGACGTGCCCCCGGAGGAGCTCCGGCGGAGGATAACGAGCAAAAAGGGCACGACGGAGGCGGCGGTGAACGCCATGGCCGCGATGGGCCTGCCGGATGCGGTGAGGGCGGGCTACCAGGCCAACAAGCGCCGCAGCCGCGAGCTGGCCGAGGGCAAGTGAGCGGGCGGAAGAACCAGATTTTCATACGGGGAGCGAGATATGCAGGGACGCACATTTGAGAAAGTGATGGCCGCGAACCGCGGCGAGATAGCCATACGCATATTCAGGGCCTGCTACGACCTGGGGCTGCGCACGCTGGCGATATATTCCAAAGAGGACACAATGAGCCTCTTCCGCACAAAGGCGGACGAGGCCTACCTGATAGGCGAGCGGCTGAGCCCGCTGGGGGCCTATCTGGCCATTGACGAGATAATCGCGCTGGCAAAGAAGCGCGGCGTGGACGCCATACACCCGGGCTACGGCTTTTTGAGCGAGAACGCGGCCTTCGCCAGGGCCTGCGAGGAGGCGGGGATAAAGTTCATAGGCCCGCCCAGCCACGTGCTGGCGCGCATGGGCGACAAGCTGGAGGCCAAGAAGATAGCGGTCCAGTGCGGCGTGCCGGTGATTCCCGGCTCGCGCGGGGCGCTCTCGGGCGCGGAGGAGGCGCTGGAAAAGGCGCGCGAATTCGGCTACCCCGTCATACTCAAGGCCGCCGCCGGCGGCGGCGGGCGCGGAATGCGCCTGTGCGAGAGGGACGAGGACGTGGCCCCGGCCTTCGAGTTGGTGCGAAACGAGGCCCGCAAGGCCTTCGGGGACGACAGCATCTTCATAGAGAAATATCTCGTGGAGCCCAAGCACATAGAGGTGCAGATACTGGCCGACGAGTACGGCTGCATACGGCACCTGGGCGAGAGGGACTGCTCGCTGCAGCGGAGGTACCAGAAGGTCGTGGAGTTCGCCCCCGCCTGGAGCGTGAGCGGGGAGATACGCGAGCGGCTGCGCGCCGACGCGGTGAAGATAGCCGGGGCGGTGGGCTACGTGAACGCCGGCACTGTGGAGTTCCTGGTGGACAGGGACGGGCACCACTACTTCATAGAGATGAACCCGCGCATACAGGTGGAGCACACGGTGACGGAGATGGTCACGGGCATAGACCTGGTGCGCGCGCAGATACTGATAGCCGAGGGGGCGAGCCTCTCCCACCCGGAGATAGGGCTTGAAAAGCAGAGCGACCTCATGATAAACGGCTATTCCATACAGTGCCGCGTCACCACCGAGGACCCGAAGAACAACTTCGCGCCGGACAACGGCAAGATAGTCTCCTACCGCTCCGGGGGCGGCTTCGGCGTCCGGCTCGACGGCGGCAACGCCACCGCGGGCGCGGAGATAAGCCCGTATTACGACTCGCTCCTGGTCAAGGTGACCACCTGGGACCGCACGTTCGAGGCCGTCTGCCGCAAGGCCCGCAGGGCAATCAACGAGGAGCAGGTCAGGGGCGTCAAGACCAACATCTCCTTCGTGACCAACATACTCAACCACCCGGACTTCATAGCGGGCAGGTGCCACACGAAGTTCATAGACGAGACGCCGGAGCTCTTCGACATAGTGGACTCGCGCGACCGCGCCACGCGCGTGCTGCGCTACATAGCGAATATCCAGGTGGCGAACCCGGACGCCGAGCACAGGGAGTACCCGGCGCCGAGATACCCGAAGCCCGGGCGCGAGATAACCCGCGCGGACGGGCTGAAGGAGCTGCTGGACACACAGGGGCCGGAGGCCGTGTCGAAGTGGGTCATGGAGCAGAAGAGGCTGCTCATCACGGACACGACCATGCGAGACGCGCACCAGAGCCTGCTCTCCACCCGTATGCGCACGCGCGACATGGTGAAGGGCGCGGACGGCACGGCGGACTTCATGTCCGGCTGCTTCTCGCTGGAGATGTGGGGCGGGGCGACCTTCGACACCGCCTACCGCTTCCTCTATGAGTCGCCCTGGGAGAGGCTGCTCATGCTGCGCGAGCACATACCGAACATACCCTTCCAGATGCTGCTGCGCGGCAGCAACCTGGTGGGCTACGCCAGCTATCCGGACAACCTGGTCAGGGCCTTCATAGACGAGTCGGCCAGGTGCGGCATCGACGTGTTCCGCGTGTTCGACTCCCTCAACTGGATACCCAGCATGGAGACCGCCATGGACGCCGTGCTCAAGACCGGCAAGCTGCTGGAGGCCACCGTGTGCTACACCGGGGACATACTCGACCCCAGGCGCGACAGGTACACGCTCAAGTACTACGTCGACTTTGCAAAGGAGCTGGAGAGGCGCGGGGCGCACACTATCTGCGTGAAGGACATGTCCGGGCTGCTGAAGCCCTACGCCGCCAAGAAGCTGATAAAGGCGCTCAAGGAAGAGATAGGCGTGCCCATACACCTGCACACGCACAACACGACCGACAACCAGATAGCCTCCTATCTCCTGGCCGCGGAGGCCGGGGTGGACATAGTGGACTGCGCCATAGGCCCGCTCTCCAGCCTGACGAGCCAGCCGAGCATAAATTCCCTGGTGGAGGCCCTGAGGGGCACGGAGAGGGACACGCTGCTCGACCCGGCCGGGCTGCAGAAGCTGGCGGACTACTGGAGCGACATCCGGGAGCGGTACTGGAGCTTCGACAAGGGGCTGCGCACGCCGGTGACGGACATCTACCGCTATGAGATACCCGGCGGGCAGTATACGAACCTGCAGCCGCAGGTGGAGGCCCTGGGGCTGGGGCACCGCTTCGACGACGTCAAGGAGATGTACCGCACGGTGAACGACATGCTGGGCGACATCATAAAGGTGACGCCCTCGAGCAAGATGGTGGGCGACCTCGCCATCTTCATGGTGCAGAACGACCTGACGCCGGACAACATCGTCGAGCGCGGGGCCGCGCTGGCCTTCCCGGACAGCGTGGTGAGCTACTTCAAGGGCATGATGGGCCAGCCGCCCTGCGGCTTCCCGGAGGACCTGCAGCGCGTGGTGCTCAAGGGCGAGGAGCCCATCACCGGCCGCCCGGGCGATCTGCTGCCGCCGGTGGACTGGGACGCCGTCCGCGCGGAGGTGGAGAAGCTGACGCCCAATCCCACGCGGCGCGGGCTTATCTCCTACGCCATGTACCCGAAGGTGCTGCGCGACTATTTCGAGCACCGCAAAGAGTACGGCTATATCATGCGCATGGGCAGCCATGTGTTCTTCAACGGGCTCGCCGTGGGCGAGACCAACCAGATAAATATCGAGGACGGCAAGACCCTGGTGATAAAGTACCTCGGCCTGGGAGACAGGAACGAGGACGGCACGCGCACCGTGCAGTTCGAGCTCAACGGCGCGCGGCGCGAAGTGGCGGTGCCGGATCCCACGGCGCCCGACACGGCCAAAAAGGTGGTCATGGCTGACCCGGAGGACAAGGGGCAGATAGGCGCCTCCATACCGGGCATGGTCTCCAAGGTGGCCGTCAGGCCCGGGGAAGAGGTGAAGGCCAACCAGGTCGTGGCCATAATAGAGGCGATGAAGATGGAGACGAGCGTGGTGTCGCTGATGGACGGAAAGATAGGCGAGCTCTTCATTGAGCCCGGCAGGACCGTAAAGGCGGGCGAGCTGCTCATGACCGTGGTATGAAGCTCTATCTGAACGGCTGCGGGAGGTATCCCGCGGAACAGGCGCTGCTGACCTTCTTCCCGGGGGAGCGGCCGGAATACCCGGAGCAGCTGACGGACGCCGACCGCTGCGAGATAAACGTGGCGCAGCGCAACGAAAAGCTCGTGTGCACCTGCATGCTGGTGCTGGGCGGGGAGGTCTACCGGGGCAAGGCCTCGGTGAACCGCTCGCGCATAGTGGACGAGGTCACGCGCGAGAGATATACGGGGCGGGTGGTGAAACTGGCGTTCTTCCGCGCGGCGCTCGCCTCGGGCATGCCGTACCCCGAGTGGGGCTGCCTGACCGGGGTCAGGCCGGCCAAACTGATGGCCGGGTATCTGCGCGAGGGGATGTCGCCCCTCGCCGCGCGCGGACAATTCGGGCGGGAATACTATGTGTCCAAGCGGCGCGCCGGGCTGTGCCTGGACGCTGCGCTGGCGGCCCTGGAGGCCGAAAAGAGCCTGGGGGAGAGAGACGTGTGTCTCTATGTGGGCATCCCGTTCTGCCCCACGCGCTGCGCCTACTGCAGTTTTGTGAGCCAGTCCGTGGAGAAGTCCATGGGGCTCGTGGAGCCCTTCCTGGACGCGCTGCGGCGGGAGATAGAGGCCACGGCGCAGGCCGTGCGCCGCGCGTCGCTCAGGCCGGTGGCGCTCTATATGGGCGGCGGGACGCCCACCACCCTCTCCGCCGGGCAGCTGGACTGGCTGTGCTCCCGGCTGGAGGAGAACTTTGACCTCTCGGCCCTGAGGGAGTATACGGTGGAGGCCGGGAGGCCGGACACCATCTCGGCGGACAAGCTGGAGGCGCTGCGCCGGCACGGTGTGCGCCGGGTGAGCGTGAACCCCCAGAGCATGTCCGACAGCGTGCTTGAGGCGATTGGGCGCAGGCACACGGCCGCGGACATCGTGGCCGCGCTGGAGCTGGTGCGCGCGGCCGGGGGCTTCGACGTGAACATGGACCTCATAGCCGGGCTCCCGTCCGACACCCAGGAGGGCTTCGGCGCGACGCTGAAGGCGGTCCTCGGCCTGAGGCCGGAAAACGTCACGGTGCACACCCTCTCGATGAAGCGCGGCTCGCGGCTGCACCTGGAGGGGGGGCCGCTGCCGGGGGCGGAAGAGGTGGGGAGGATGCTCTCTGCCGCCATGCGTGGGCTGTCCGCGGCCGGGTATTCGCCGTATTACCTCTACAGACAGAAGTACATGTCGGGCGGGTTTGAAAACGTGGGCTGGAGCCTGCCGGGACACGGGAGCCTGTACAATATCTGCATAATGGAGGAGCTCTGCGGCATAATCTCCATGGGGGCCGGCGGCTCTACCAAGCTGGTGGGGCCGGGCGGACGGCTGGAGAGGTTCTTCGCGCCCAAGTACCCTCAGGAGTACATAAACGGCATCGAGGGCGTCCGCGCGGACAAGGAAAGGATTGTTGAATTCTATGGCGTTTGACCTCAGGGAGATAAACTACCGCACTGTGGCGGATCCGGCGGGCTTCATGGCCGAGAGCGACGCGAATTACGCGGCCAAGGTGTCCCGCGCCGCCGGCATGATAACGGAAAACATGCGCTCGAGCCCGATCGTGCTGCTCTCCGGGCCCTCCGGGAGCGGCAAGACGACGACGGCCCAGAAGATAGAGGCCGAGCTGGACAAGCGCGGCGTGCGCACCTACACGATAAGCATGGACAACTACTTCCGGACCGTGGACCCGGCCATGGCCCCGCGCACGGCCGAGGGCGACATAGACTATGAGAGCCCCAGGTGCCTGGACATGGATTTGCTCAACGAGCACTTCACCGCGCTCTCGCGCGGGGAGAGGATCTGTGTGCCCAAATACGAGTTCGCCAGGCAGATGCGCGTGCTCGAGCCCTCCAAGACGCTGAAGCTGAAAAAGGATGAGATAGTCATCTTTGAGGGCATACACGCGCTGAACAATGAGATAACCCAAAGGCACCCGGCGGCCTTCAAGCTCTATATCTCCGCGCGCTCAAACGTGGAATTCGAGGGCAGCGTGGTTTTCAAGGGCACATGGATGCGCCTGGTCAGGCGCACCGTGCGCGACAAGCTCTTCCGGGCCTATGATCCGGCCAAGACCATAGCTATGTGGGCCAACGTGCGCCGGGGGGAGAAGCTGTACATCTCGCCCTTCAAGAACAAGGCGAACCTGATGCTGGACACGGCTCTGGAGTACGAGCTGCCCGTCATGAACAGCATCGCCACAGGGCTCTTCTCCGCCATACCGGAGGGTATAGAACGCTATGAGGAGCTCAAGAGCGTGCTCCCCGCGCTGCAGCTCTTCGGCCACATTGACGAGGCCATGGTGGCCCCGGATTCGCTGGTGAGGGAGTTCATCGGCGGGGGGATTTATGAGCAGTGACGCCGCCCCGGAGACGGGACGGCCCCGCCGCACCCGAGCGCGGCGGGGGCACAATTGAAGCGTATTTTTAATCCGGGAGGGCGCCGCCCTCCCGGATTTTTCCGCGTCAGGGAGTTTTTTCGGAAAGGGTATTGACAAACGGGTCACTACTAATTATTATATAGTAGACGTCGATGAATAGTATTTTTGAAGGAGGCGGGAGAGTGAATTCGCAGTACAAGAAGGGGGTCCTGGAGCTGTGCGTCCTGTCGCTGCTGAGGCGAAGGGACAGATATGGCTATGAGATCTCGGAATATCTCTCCGGGCACATCGATATAGCCGACGGCACGGTATACCCCATACTCAGGAAATTGAAGGGCGAGGGACTGCTGACGACCTATCTGCAGGAGGAGAGCGGCGGGCCGCCCCGCAAATATTACAGCCTGACCTCGCTCGGGCGCGAGGAGTACAGGCGGGAGCGGGCGGAGTATCTGAATTTTGCCGCCGAGGTGCAAAAACTGCTGGAGGATGAGGAAAATGACGAAGAATGAGTATCTCTCCGCCCTGAGGGCGGAGCTGAAACGCCGCGGCGTGGCCGACATGGACGACATACTCGCCGAATACGCGCAGCATTTCGACTACAAGCTGGCCGACGGGTATTCGGAGGAGGAGATAGCGGCGCGCCTGGGCGGCGCGGCGCAGATCGCCGCGCAGTTCGAGACGGCGGCGAGGGAGAAGACGCCGGGCGGGCGCGGCGCAATGAGGGTCCTCGTGGGCTGCGCGCTCGGGTTCGCGGATATCCTGGTGTTCGCCCTCTTCTGCGTGCTCTGGGGCTGGGTGGCCGTGCTGGCCTGCGGGGCCCTGTCCGGCGCGCTGCTGGCCGTTGCGCTGCTTGTGCCGGGACTTTCGGAGCTGCCCTGGGTGTATTTGCCCTACATGCCGTACTGGTGCGGGGCGCTGATGGGCCTCTCGACGGCGGCGCTGGGAGTTCTGTTCGCCTGCGGGTCCGTGTATTTCGCGGCTCTGGCCAGGCAGGGCTTCCGGGCCTGGGCCAGATTCCACTCAAACGCGATGGCCGGGGCCGCCGGGCGGCCGGGCCTGCCCCCGGTACCGGCCTGGCCGCAGTTTTCGCCGGGGAGAAGGCGGCTGCTCCGCCTTGTGACCCTGGTGTCCCTGGGCGCCGCGCTGCTCTTCGCGGCGCTGGGCTTCGCAGCCTGCATGTCGGCGGCGGGAGACGCGGAGTTCTGGCACACCTGGGGCTGGTTCCGGGATGTGTGAGAAGAGGGGGTAAAAAAACTCCCCCGGCCAAAGACGGCCGGGGGAGTTTTTTGTATGTGCGGGCTCAGGCGGCCTCGCGGCGGTGCAGGTCGTTTTTCAGCATGCGGTAGAGCGCGGCGGTGAGCGGGACGGCGATGAGCATGCCGGTTATGCCGGCCACGCCGCCGCCCAGCGTGACCGCCGCCAGGACCCAGATGCCGGGCAGGCCGATGGAGCCGCCGACGACGCGCGGATAGATGAGATTGCCCTCCAGCTGCTGGAGTATAATCAGATAGACCACGAAGAGCACGGCCTGGAGGGGGGAGACGGTGAGTATGAGCAGGAAGCCCACGCCCCCGCCGACATAGGCGCCGGCGATGGGGATGAGGGCCATGGCGCCCACCAGCGCGCCTATCATGCCGGCGTAGGGGAAGCCGAAGATGGCCATGCCTATCGTGCAGAGGACACCCAGGATAACGGCCTCCGTACACTGCCCGACTATGTAGCTGTGGAAGCAGGAGTTGAGCGTGGAGAGGACATAGCGCAGCTTGCCGGCCCAGGAGGGGCGGAGGTACTGCCGGGACAGGCGCTCCAGCTGGGAGCGGAGCCTGTCGCGCCCGGCGAGCAGGTAGACGGCGAATATCAGCCCGAGCACCACGTTGACCGCCGCGGAAAACACGGAGGTGAACACGTTGGCGGCCAGCGTGACCGTGCCGCCTATGCCGCTGAGCAGGACGTCAATGACCTTGGAGAGAGTCTCGCGCCAGTTGATATCGCCCAGCAGGTCGGTGAGCCACTGGGAATCTGCAAAGAGCTCGGTCTGCATCAGCCAGTTGGCGACGGCGGTGAGCGCGCCGGGCACCTCGGACACGATGAGCCGTATGCAGGCGGCCAGCTCGGGCAGCACGAGCCAGAGCAGCAGCGCGACTATGCCGGCGACGGTGAGCAGCGCGCAGAGCAGGCAGACCGGACGGCGGCTCCTGGCGGCCGCGGGGGACTTTGAGGCGGGGAAGTAGTGCCGCTCATAGAAGCTCATGAGTATGTTGACCACATAGGCCATGGCGCAGCCCGTGATAAGCGGACCCGCGGCCCCGACGAGCAGGGTGACGAGGTTGGAGAAAGTGTCCCAGTAATGTATGCACAGGAACAGCAAAAAGGCGCTGACCCCCACCCGGAGGCAGGTTTTCCACTCTATCTTCATTTTCAGACCCCCGCTTAACAGACTGTGCCCCTATCATATTATATGC
The DNA here is from genome assembly GCA_944385755.1 of uncultured Oscillospiraceae bacterium. GTDB lineage: Bacteria > Bacillota > Clostridia > Oscillospirales > Oscillospiraceae > Scatomorpha. The sequence continues at coordinate 11,717 of CALWYN010000061.1, read as the reverse complement.
GGGGGAATTTTGCAATAAACAATAAGCGGTCCGCTGTACCGAAGGCGCCTATTTGCGGCGGGAGGCCAGGCCGATTACCGCCAGGACTACCGCCGCGGCGGACAGGGCCGCGAGAATGAGCACCATGACGTTGCCGCCGGCGGTGGGGGCGCTGACCCAGTCGCTGAAGTCCACATTGTAGGGGTGCAGGGGGTCGTAGTGGTTGTTGGTCAGCCAGTCCCCGGCCAGGAGCACCCTGTCCACTCCCCAGGGGGCGAGCCAGACCCAGAGGGCGGAGGCCGCGCAGGCGGCTGAGGCCCGTAAGCTGCGGCGCAGCGGCAGATAGCGCAGGCAGACCAGGAGCGCGAGGGGCAGGGCGAGGCATATCAGCGCGATGGGCAGGTCGTTGGAGAAAAAGCTGCCGGCGCCGGAGATATAGCTGCTCCAGCCCAGCAGGGCGAGGAGCAGGACGGACACGGCGGCCAGCCAGACGGCCGCCTTGTGGTTGCGCAGCTCCTCGGGGAGGGGGAGCTGGTGCATGACCAGGGGGAGCAGCAGCACGGCCTCCGCCAGCAGTATGCCGAGTATCGAGCTTATGAGCCAGGCGCCCGGAGACGTGGTCAGCCGTATCACGGCGAGGAGCAGGAAGAGCAGCGCGGTCTCGGCGGCGATGTAGAGCAGGGCCTTGCGGCGGGAGAGCGCGGCGGGGAGGGGAATGCGCCGGAGGACAAAGGGCAATAACAGGGCGCCGAGCCCCAGCAGCACGGCGCAGGCCGCCGTGGGGAACCAGCTGCCGCCGGTGTAGGCGGCGCAGGCGCCGAGCAAAAGCAGCAGGGACAGTGTGAAAGAGCCGCAGACCCAGACCCCGCCCATGCGCTCCGGGGCGAGGGCGGGGACGAGCGTAAAGCTGGCGGCCAGCAGCAGTGAGGCGAGGACTATGAGCGACCAGCCGAAGCGCCCGCCGTTGAACAGGTCCACCGCCAGGCAGACGGAGGCCGCGCCGCCGTAGAGGACGTACTGCACGAGCCTGTAGGTGCGCGCAAGGCGGAGATACTTCTTCGCCAGGCGCTCGGCGCTGCGGGCCTCCACGTCCTCGCTGGCGGTGAGCAGCTCGTGCTCGCTTATCTGCAGTATCTCACAGATGTCGTGTATGAGCGTGATGTCGGGGTAACTCAAACCGCGCTCCCATTTGGAAACGGCGGAGTTGGTGACGTACAGCCGGGAGGCGAACTCCTGCTGCGTCAGGCCGAGCGCCTTGCGGCGCTGGCAGATGTATTCGCCGAGAGTTTTTTGTTTTCCACTTGTGTCAGCTCCTGAGAGGGATTGACCGCATGCAGGTCTGACGCGAGCTTAAACCCGGAGAGCGCGGCTTGTCAAGGAAATGGGGACGGAGGGGGACTCGACCGTTGGGAAACCCCGGGTATTCCAAGGCGTGTAACTCAAAACGCGCCGGGTACGGCGGCCTCCCGCCGGAGAGCGCGCGGCCGGGGTATGATGAAACTTCATACTTTTTTTACCGCGGATATGGCGTATACTGGCATTAACCCGGATTGCAAGCTCTGAAAGGGGAGAGCGGAATTGAGAAACAACAAAAACTCCTGGTCCAACAAGATACCCAGCTGGGCGTGGGTCATCCTCTCCTTCATCGCGGCCATAGGCGTGTGGTATCTGCTGAGCATACTGCCCAAGACCTCCCGCGCGTTCCCGTTCGCGCCCACGACTATCGACGGCCTGCTGACCATGATGGAGCGCGGCGTGTTCTGGGACGACCTCGCCAGCAGCCTTCTCTCCGTGGTGATGGGCTACGGCCTCGGCTTTGTCATAGCCCTGCCGGTGGCCATACTCATGGCCTGGTACCTGCCCATACGCAACATACTCAACCCGTGGATTCAGTTCATACGCAACATACCGCCCCTGGCGTACGTGCCGCTGCTGGTCGTCTGCGCGGGCGTCGGCCGCCCGGCCCAGGTCACGACAATCACCATCGCCTGCTTCCTTATCATGTGCGTGACGATATACCAGGGCGTCATAAACGTGGATGAGACGCTGATAAAGGCCGCCCGCGTCCTCGGCGCGAAAAACCGCGACATATTCGTGCGAGTCCTCGCCCCGGCCACTCTGCCGTTCATACTGACGGCGATACGCCTCGGCGCCTCCGTCGCGCTGACCACCATCATCGCCGCCGAGAGCGCCGGTTCCCAGGCGGGACTCGGAATGCGCATCCGCTCGCTGAACGCGTCGTTTGAGAACGCGGCCATGCTGGCCTACGTCATCGTGCTCGGCATCATAGGCATCCTGCTCGAGAAGGGCATACGCCTGCTGGAGAAGAAACTTACCGGATGGCAGGAGACGATTAAATGATGGATAACATGCTCACCAACACCTACGGCGCGGAGAGCGGCGCCGCGGCGCCGGTCAAGGTGCAGATAAAGAACGTCGTCAAGACCTTCAGCGGCCGCAACGGCGAGATGGTCGCCCTCAACGGCGTCAGCCTTGACATACGCGAAAACGAGTTCGTCTGCGTCGTCGGCCCCTCCGGCTGCGGCAAGAGCACGCTGCTGAACATAATTGCCGGGCTGCTCGAACCCACCAGCGGTGAGGTCTACTGCGACGGCAGGCTCGTGGAGGGCACGGGCACCGACCGCGGCGTCGTGTTCCAGCAGTACGCCCTCTTCCCCTGGCTGACGGTGAAGAAAAACGTCAAGTTCGCGCTCGAGATGCGCGGCATAAAGGGCAGGGAGGCCGACGAGCTGGCCATGAAGTACCTCGAGAAGGTGGACCTGGTCAAATTCGCCAACCACTACCCCAAGGAGCTCTCCGGCGGCATGAAGCAGCGCGTCGCGATCGCCCGTGCCTACGCCGCCGAGCCGCAGGTGCTGCTGATGGATGAGCCCTTCGGCGCGCTGGACGCGCAGACCCGCACCCAGCTGCAGAGCGAGCTGCTGGAGACCTGGGAGCGCGACCGGAAAACCTGCTTTTTCATCACGCACGATGTCGACGAGGCCATAATTCTCGCGCAGAAGGTCATAGTGATGTCCGCCCGGCCGGGCCGCATCAAGGAAATCGTGGATATCGACATCCCCTATCCCCGGGACCAGGAGACGAAGATGAGCCCCAGGTTCCTCGAACTGAAGAACCACATCTGGAGCATTGTGTACCAGGAGTATCTCGAAGTCAGGAAATAATGGCGCAGCCATTGTTAATAAAAATTAAAAATCAGGAGGAAACCCCAATGAAGAAGCTTCTTGCGCTTATGCTGGCCCTCGTTATGGTATTCGCGCTCGCCGCCTGCGGCGGGGAGAGCGCCACGGAGAGCCCGGCCGCCGCGGAGAGCGAGGCGCCCGCGGCCGAGTCCGAAACCCCCGCCGAGAGTGAAGAGCCCTCGGAGGAGCCCAGTGTTGAGCCCGTGACGCTCAACATCGGCTACATGAATAACTACGGCTCCCTGTGGAGCGTCCTGACCGCCGAGCAGATGGGCTACTTCGAGGAGCAGGGCATCACCGTGAATCTGCTCTCCTTCATCGACGGCCCGACCATCATCTCCGCAATGGAGAGCGGCAGCATCGACCTCGGCTACATAGGCGACGGCGCCCACCGCCTCTGCGTGGAGGGCAACGCCTCCATCATCGCGCTGAGCCACGTCTCCAACGGCGACGCCGTGATTGGCGGCCCGAACGTCACCAGCCTTGAGGAGCTCGCGGGCAAGGTCGTGGCCTACTCCGCCGGTACCTCCAGCGAGGTCATCCTCACCAACGCCCTCGCCAGCGTGGGCCTGACCATGGACGACATCACCCCCATGAACATGGACTCCTCCGCCATAGTCACCGCCATGCTGACCGGCGATGTCGACGCCTGCGCCCTGTGGAGCCCCGAGAGCCTGACCGTCCTGGAGGAGGTCGAGGGCGCCACCAAGCTGGCCGACAACATGACCTTCTCCGACACGAGCATCTCCCTCGCCAGCTGGATTGCCATGCCGGACAGCGTAGAGAGCAACCACGACGTGCTTGTCCGCTTCGTCACCGCCCTGTTCAAGGGCATGGACTACTCCGCCGACGAGCACTATGACGAGGTCGCCCAGTGGGTCGCCGACCTGCTCGCCATCGACTACGACACCGCCTATAACCAGCGCGGCGACGCCGAGTGGCTGACCGGCGAGGACGTTTACAACGGAATTGCCGACGGCACCGTTGAGGGCTATTACCAGCTCCAGCAGGACATCATGCTCACCAACGGCACCATTGATGAGGCCGTCCCCGTTGAGAATTACGTCGCCTTCGACATCATGACCGACGCCGGCGACATCCTCTACGGCGCCGCCTGAGAGGAAAGAGCATAGGAAAACAGCCCAAGGGGCGGCGGAACCCGCCGCCCCTGTTTATCTTAATCCACTTTACAGGCCGGGGGCGATTCGGTAAAATGGCAGTGAAGGAGGCGGGGAAATGCTGCTCTTACTGTCGGCCGGGCTGCTGCTCGGCTCCGTGATAACGCTCATAGTGCGGCGCAACCGGGAGAGCTTTCTGCTCGCGGCAATCTGTCTGAGCCTGACGGTATATTTTGTGGGGCTCATGCTGCTGATCGCGAAGCGCGGCGGCATCTCGCGCGACGTAGAAAACTTCCTCTTTTTCTCGCACTCCGTGAGGCTCTGGTTCCAGTACAGGCTGATAACCTTCAACCAGCTGGGCCTCATTGTAAACGTGGGAAGGCATTTCTTCCCGCTGTTCCTGCTGCTGATGGCCGAACGCTATTCGATGATCGGCTTCATACGCAAGCGCCACGCGCTTGCAGCACGGCTCACGGCCGTGCTGCCGATTGTGACGATGCTGCTGTATTTGCCCTGGGTGTACTCGTCGCTGGTGGAGATGACGCCGGCCTGGCGGGCGGCGCTTTTCTATCTGAGCTACGGGTGGATAATCCTGTACCTGCTCTTCGCGCTGTTCCTGCTCGGGTATGAGCTGTTCTCCATCACCATGCCCTTCTTCCGGCGGCAGTTCCTGATGCTGGCCGTGTGCCTCGCCAGCCTCGCCCTGCTCTACTTCATTTACTGCGGGCAGGACCCCGGACAGGTGTACAGCTTCTACAGCTACGATTATCTCGGCATACGCGGCGTGGGCTATATGCTGCTGATGCCGGGGCTCGCGGGCTATATACTGCTCGTGCTGGTGAACGTGCTCGGCGGGCTGCTGGGCATAGGCATGCTGCTGCGCTACACGGAGGACACAATCTCATCAAATCAGGACGACCCTGGGCTGGAGCGCAAGTTCGACGTCGCGCGCACGGGCGCCAGCGTGTTTGTCCACGGAATCAAGAACCAGCTGCTCGCCAACCGGGTGCTGTATAAGCGCATCCGGACCGAGCTGGACAAGGCCGAACCGGATATAGGGCGCCTGCGGGAGAGCGCGGCGCGCTTAAACGATATAAACGAGACGCTCATAGCGCGCAGCGAGGAGCTCTACCGCACGGTTAAAAGCAAGAGCGTGACGCTCGTCCCCGTGGCGCTCTCGGACGTGTGCGCGACGGCGCTGGACCGCTTCCACAAGAAGTACCCCGACGCGCACCTGGAGGCGGACATCCCGGAGGGCGTGCAGATACTCGCCGACGGGAACTACCTGGCCGAGGCAATCTACAACCTGCTGACCAACGGCTGGGAGGCCAATCTGGCCGCGGGGCATGAGGACATGCCCGTCATGCTCCTGGGCTACAATATACGTCTCTATACCGCCATAGAGGTGCGCGACAACGGCGGCGGGATAGACGAGGCGGAGAAAAAACACATTTTCGAGCCCTTCTATTCGAGCAAAAACTCAAATTTCAACTGGGGCATGGGGCTCTACCATGTCAGGACGATAGTCCGCAGCCATCTGGGCACGCTCCGGATGGAGAACCGCAAAGGCGGCGGCGCGGCCTTTTTCATCCTCCTGCCGCGCTATGACGGCAGGACGCGCAGGGAGGGGAGGCACGGCAAATGATAGATATCCTGGTGGCCGAGGACTTCGACCTCATACGAGAGGACCTCTGTGACACGCTCTCCGCCCAGGAGGACATGCGCGTCGCGGGCTCCGCGGCCTCCGGCGCGGAGATAGAGGCGCTGGCGGACTCCGCCGCCTGCGACATCATACTGATGGACATAGAGATGGAGACGGCGACCGCCGGCATAAGCGCCGCGGAGCACATTCTGGAGAAGCACCCGGATGTCCAGGTGATATTCCTCACCGCGCACGTGACGGAGAACATGATTCTCACCAGCATGGGCGCCGGCGCGGTGGACTACATCGTCAAGGGCTGCAGCGACGAGGCGTTGCTGGCCCATATACGCGCGGCGGCGGAGGGGCACCCGATGCTGGACGCGAAAATACAGAACATGGTGTTCAGGGAGTACTCCCGGCTGAGGGCCTCGGAGAAGAGCCTGCTCTTCTTCATCAACTCGGTCAGCAAGCTCACGAGCGCGGAGCGCGACCTCGTGCGGCTGCTGCTGGAGGGGAAAAAGGTGCGGGAGATAGCCGAGATACGATGCGTTGAGGTGGTGACGGTCAAGACCCAGATAAAGAGCCTGCTGCGCAAGTTCGGCTGCGCCCGGACGAAGGACATCGTGGAACTGATAAGGGAGCTGAACGTGGCTCATCTGTTTTAGACTCTGAAAGGACGGCTTTATCATGAACTACTTCAAAATTCCGGCGGATAAACTCGGCGAGGGGGCGAAGATCCCCGTCTACGCGCTGGGCGACTCGGGCGAGGTGTTTTATGAGCTCGCGCTGGAGATGGTAAACACAATAAAAGAGAAAAACGCCGCGGGCGAAAAGACCGTGTTCATCTGCCCCGTCGGCCCGGTGGGGCAGTACCCGATATTCGTGCGGCTCGTAAACCGCGACCGCATAAGCCTGAAAAACTGCTGGTTCATCAATATGGACGAGTACCTGAACGACGACGGCAGCTACATAGACATGGAGAGTCCGCTCTCCTTCCGCGGCTTCATGCGCGATAACGTCTACGCCAAAATCGACCCCGAACTGCTGATGCCCGAGGAGCAGCGCGTGTTCCCCGATCCCGCCGACCCCGGCAGGGTGGACGCCCTTATCGAGGAGCTCGGCGGGGTGGATGTCTGCTTTGGCGGCATTGGGATAAACGGCCACCTCGCGTTCAACGAGGCGCAGCCGTCTCTCACGCCGGAGGAGTTTGCACAGTTGGGCACCCGCGTGCTGGCACTCACGCCCGAGACAAAGACCGCGAACGCGATAGGCGAGCGCGGCGGGGCCATAATCGCCATGCCCGACAGGGCCGTCACGATAGGCATAAAGCAGATACTCGCGGCGAGGAAGGTGCGCCTCGGCGTGTTCCGCGGCTGGCACCGCGGCGTGGTGCGCCAGGCGGCCTACGGCGAGGTGAGCGCGGCTTTCCCCGCGACGCTGCTGCAGAACCACCCGGACGCGGCGATTTACGCGAACGCCACGGCCAGCGCCCTCCCCTTCTGACATGAGGGGCAGGCTTTTCACCGGTGGGCGCGTCCTGACCGGCGGCGCGCTCAAAGAGACGGAGGTCCTCGTCCGCTGCGGCAGAATCGCCGCGGTGGGCGAGGGACTGGACCGCACCGGCTGCGAGGTGGTGGACCTGCGCGGGAACATCCTCTCGCCCGGCTTCATCGACGTCCACACCCACGGCGGAGCGGGCGTGGACATAAACGCCGCGAGCTGCGAGGACCTTGCGAGGCTCTCCGCCTTTTTCGCGGGTCAGGGCGTCACGGGCTTCCTCGCCAGCATACTCACCGACACCGAGGAGGCGACTGTGCGGGCCATAGACAACGTCTGTGAGTTCATGGACGGGCAGGCGCCGGGAGCGAAGTGCCTCGGCATACATCTGGAGGGGCCGTTCCTCTGCGAGAAGTACAAGGGAGCGATGCCGCCGGAACTGCTGCGCGAAGGCGACGCGGAGCTCTTCCGCCGCTACCAGCGCAGGGCGGAGGGCCGTGTGAGGTACATGACCGTGGCGCCGGAGGTCCCGGGCGTGCCGGACATGCTCGAGGAACTGCGCGGGGAGTGCGTCATGGCCATCGGCCACTCCGACGCGGACTACGAGACGGCGGCAGATGCCATCGAACGCGGGGTGACGGCCTGCACCCACACCTTCAACGTCATGAGCCTGTTCCACCAGCACAGACCGGCCGTCATGGGCGCCGTGCTCGAACGGGACGTGTACTGCGAGGCGATATGTGACGGGAGGCACCTGCACCCAGGCACGGTGAGGATGCTCTTAAAGTGCAAGGGCTGGGACAAAGTCGTCGCCGTAACCGACTCGATGCAGGCCGCGGGCCTGCCGGACGGGGAGTACATGCTGGGCGTCAACCCCGTCACCGTCACGGACGGCGACGCGAAGATAAGCGGCACGGATATACGAGCCGGCAGCACGCTCACCATGGCACAGGCCGTGAAGAACATAAAGCGGTTCACCGGCGCGGACACCGCCGGGGTGCTCGGATTGCTGACGCTCAACCCGGCGAGGCTAATAGGCGAGGACCACCGCCGCGGAGAGACAGCGGTGGGCAGGGACGCGGACTTCGCCGTCCTCTCGCCGGAGCTGGATGTGCTGGAAACCTGGTCGGCGGGCGAGAGAGTTTACGCCGCCGCGACAGAATAAAAGGAGGATTTAATCATGCTCGTTCCGCTTCGCCCCCTCATGGAGGCGGCCGAAAAATACAACTACGCGCAGGGCGCGTTCAACGTCAACGCCGTGGCCCAGGCCAAGGCCGTCATAGAGATGCACGAGACCTTCCGCTCCCCCGCCATACTCCAGGGGGCGGACCTGGCCAACGCCTTCATGGGCGGCCGCGTGGACTTCGCCAACGGCACGCTCGAGGACAAGAAGGTGGGCGCGCGCCGCATAGCCGATGCCGTGAAGAAGTACGGCGAGCACAGCCCCATCCCCGTGGTGCTGCACCTCGACCACGGCCGCGACTTCGACAGCTGCGTGGCCGCGATTGACGGCGGCTACACCTCCGTCATGATAGACGGCTCGTCCCTGCCGCTCGAACAGAACATAGAGCTCACGCGCGAGGTCGTCAGGTACGCGCACGCGCTCGGCGTCAGCGTCGAGGGCGAGCTGGGCGTCCTCGGCGGGCAGGAGGACCACGTCTTTGCCGAGAACAGCACCTACACCAACCCGCTCGACGCCGTGACCTTCATCGAAAAGACCGGCGTGGACGCCCTGGCAATCTCCTACGGCACGCAGCACGGCGCAAACAAGGGCAAGAACGCCAAGCTGCGCCGCGAAATCCCTATCGCCATAAAGGAGTGCATCAACCGCCTCGGCATCTTCTGCGCGCTGGTCAGCCACGGCTCCTCCACCGTGCCGCAGTACATCGTGAAGGAGATAAACGACCTCGGCGGCGACATCCGGAACGCCTACGGCATCCCGGTGGACGAGCTCACGGCCGCGATTCCCTGCGGCATACGCAAGATAAACGTGGACACCGACATCCGCCTCGCCGTCACGCGCAACATGAAAGAACTCTTCGCCGCCCGGCCCGAGCTGCAGAAGAGCCCGTCAATAGGCGGCGTATACTCTCTGCTCGAGGAGAAAAAGACCGCCTTCGACCCGCGCGTGTTCTTCCCGCCCATCATGGACACGGTCCTCACGGGGAATATACCGGACAGCGACACCGCCGTGCTCATGGAGCGCGTGGAGCAGGGCGTGAAGGAGGCCGTCGGCTCCCTGATTGTCAACTTCGGCTCCTATGGCCGCGCGCCGCTCGTCGAGCTGAAGTCCCTCGAGGACATGAAGGCCTTCTACGCCAGGTGAGGTGTCGGAAATGAAGCATCTCTACCTGAATCTCAAGAGGTTCGACGTCCCCGCGGAGTTCGGCGGCGTCAACCGCGTCGCGCCTGTCGGGGACTGGGGCGCGTTCATCGTGGGCAGCACGCAGGACGCCCTCGCCAGGTACGACAGCGCAGAGGTCGAGTTTGCGCAGTTCTTCCCCGAGGCGCACATACTCGGCGCGGCCGCGGCGAAAAAGCCCGGCAGCCCCATAAAAATCGGCTGTCAGGGCGTGCACCGCGCGGACACGGCCCCGGGCGGCAACTTCGGCGCGTTCACGACGCTGCGCCCGGCGAGCGCCGCCAGGGCCCTCGGCTGCGAGTGCGTCATAATCGGCCACTGCGAGGAGCGCAATTTCTACAACGACACCCTGGCAGAGGCCGGCGTGAAGGACCCCTCCGCCGTGAACCGCATACTCAATCAGGAGATACTGCGCGCCGCGGAGCGCGGCCTCGACGTCCTCTACTGCATCGGCGAGAGGAGCGAGGAGCAGGCGCAGTGGCGGGAGGTCCTCGGCCGCCAGCTCGACGAGGGGCTCGCGGGCGTGGATAAGAGCAGGGTCGTCATAGGCTACGAGCCCGTGTGGAGCATAGGGCCCGGCAAGACGCCTGCGGGCAGGGACTACATCGCCATGATTGCGCGCTTTGTGAAAGAGCGCACCGGCGGCATGGACGTGGTATACGGCGGCGGGCTCAAGGCCGACAACGCCGAGATGCTCGCCTCCATCGGCGAGATAGACGGCGGGCTGATCGCGCTCACGCGCTTCACCGGCGAGATAGGCTGGTACCCCGACGAGTATCTGGAGATAATCCGCACCTACCTTGGAAAGTGAGGACCGCGCATGAAGCTTGATTTTGAATACGGCCACGGCCTTATGAGCGCCGTGCTGCCCGACAGCACCGACGTATTTATCCCCGGCACCACCGTGCCGGACCCCGAGTGCCTGCCGCAGGACTGGGACACGCTCTATAACGCCACGCTCGAGAGCATCCGCCACCCGCTGGGCATGCCGCCGCTGCGCGAACTCGCGGGGCCGGGCAAGACGGCAGTGTTCGTCATACCCGACATCGTAAAAGGCGGGGTGCAGCCCACGAGCCACCGCAAGGTGAGCATCAGGGCGTGCCTCGACGAGCTCTACGCCGCGGGCGTGGAGAAGAAGGACATACTGCTGCTGATATCCAACGGCCTGCACCCGAGGGCGACCGTGCCCGAGATGAGGAAGATACTCGGCGAGGAACTCTTCAATGAGTTCTACTACTCCGGGCAGCTCACCAGCCACGACAGCGAGGACTGTGAGCACATGGTGGACCTCGGCGTTACGAGCGCGGGCGACCCGGTGCTCATGAACAAATACGTCTACGAGTGCGACATACCCATACTCATAGGCCACACCCAGGGCAACCCCTACGGCGGCTACTCCGGCGGCTACAAGCACTGCGCCACCGGGATTACACACTGGCGGAGCATCGCGAGCCACCACGTGCCGCGCGTCATGCACCGCGCGGACTTCACCCCGGTCAGCGGACACAGCCTCATGCGCACGAAGTTCGACCAGATAGGAATGCACATGGAGGAGAAGATGGGCCACCCCTTCTTCTGCTGCGACGCCGTGCTCGACACGTATTCGCGCCAGATCGCCGTGTTCAGCGGCTACGCGAAGGTGATGCAGCCGGCCAGCTGGGAGGTGGCGAATAAGCGCACCTATGTGCCCTACGCGAAGGAGAAGTACGATATCATGGTGTTCGGCATGCCGCAGGACTTCCACTACGGCAACGGCATGGGCACGAACCCCATACAGATGATGCAGGCGCTCAGCGCACAGGTCATACGCCACAGGCGCGTCATGAAGGAAAACTGCGTTATCATCTGCTCGAGCATCTGCAACGGCTATTTCCACGACGAGAGATGGCCCTACCTGCGGGAGCTGTACGAGATGT
>CALWYN010000060.1 GCA_944385755.1 uncultured Oscillospiraceae bacterium | reverse complement strand
CCGCGAGATGCTGGAGCTGTGCGGCATGTCGGAGGGACAGATGCCCCGGCTCTTTGAGAGCTACGAGTGCGTGGGGACGCTGAGGCCGCAAATCGCGGCGCTGCTGGGCCTGCCGGAGGGCGTGAAGGTCTGCGCCGGGGCGGGCGACAACGCGGCGGCGGCGGTCGGCACCGGCACGGTGGGCGACGGCGCGTGCAACATCTCTCTGGGCACCTCGGGCACCGTATTCATCTCCAGCGGCAGCTTCGGCGTGGACCCGAACAACGCCCTGCACGCCTTCGCCCACGCGGACGGGCACTACCACCTCATGGGCTGCATGCTCTCTGCCGCCAGCTGCAACAAGTGGCTGATGGAGGACATATACGGCACGGCGGACTACGGCGCCGAGCAGGCGCGGATCTCCGCCGATAAGCTCGGGGAGAACCACGTCTACTTCCTGCCCTATCTCATGGGCGAGCGTTCGCCCATAAACGACACCTCCGCCCGGGGCACGCTGGTGGGCATGACCATGGACACCTCCAGGGCGGACCTGACCCAGGCGGTGCTCGAGGGCGTCGCCTTCGCGATACGCGACAGCCTGGAGGTCGCGCGCTTGCTGGGGCTGGAGATAAGGAGCTCCATGCTCTGCGGCGGAGGGGCGAAGAGCCCGCTGTGGCGCAGAATCATGGCCAATGTGCTGAATCTGGAGCTCAGGCTCCCGGTAAGCGAGCAGGGCCCGGGATTGGGCGGGGCAATGCTGGCCATGGTCTGCTGCGGGGAGTATCCGAGCGTGCGCGAGTGCTGTGAGAAGCTGGTGCGGGTGAGCGGGACGGTGGAGCCTGAGCCGGAGCTCACGGCGAAATACGAAGCGCGCTATCAGGCGTTCCGATGCATATATCCGGCGCTGCGCGGCGTCTTTCCCCGCCTGGGCTGAACGGGGCGGAAAATATCCGGGACACGCCCGGATAGACAGGTGACGGAGAGTGGAGATAGAATCCGTGTTCGGCAGCGCGCTTGCCCCCTGCGGCAAGGTGCTCACCGGCTGCGGCACGGAGCAGCTCACCGGCGCGCCGGAGAGATATGCGCCCCTGTCCTATGGGACGGGGTACGCCGCCTCACAGCCGGAGCCGGAGGCCCTGCCGACAGCCCGGCGGCTCTCCCCAATGCCTACGGCGGTATGCCCATACAGCCGGGCCGGTGCAGCGGGCACAATACCCGGCTCAACTGCCTGGAATACCACCGCGACAGCGAGCTGAACTGCGGGGCCACGGATTTTATCCTTCTGCTGGCGCGCGTGGACGAAATGGCGGACGGCAAAGCGGACGCGTCCCGTGTCCGGGCGTTGCGGGGCCCGCGGGGCAAGCTGGCGGGGATATATTCCGCCGCGCCGCACTGCGCCCCCTGCTCCCCCGCCGCGGGAGAGGGCTTCCGCGCCATGGTGGCCCTGCCGCGCGGGACCAGCGGTCCCGGACCGGACATCAGGCCCGTGGACGGCGAGGACACTCTCCTCCGGGCCTGCGACAAGTGGCTGCTGGCCCTCCGCGGGGAGAACATCGACATCGCCGCCGATATCTGAAAGACACGGCAATATTTTAATAGCTGAGGTGTATTAAAATGCTCACCAACATACCTGAAGTCAAGCCAGGCATAATCGCCGTCTCCCGAGACTGTTTCATCATCTCGCTCTCCAAGCGCCGCCGCGCCGCCGTCGCAGAGGCCTGCGGCAAGCGGGGCCTCGACGTCTACGAGTGTGCCACCACCGTGGAGAACGAGCTGGACATGCTCAAGGCGGTGGAGGAGGTAAAGGCCGCGGGATGCAACGCCCTGGTCGTGTTCCTGGGCAATTTCGGCCCGGAGACTCCCGAGACGCTGATAGCAAAGCACTTCGACGGCCCCGTCATGTACGCCGCGTCTGCGGAGGAGAGCGGCGGCGACCTCATAGACGGGCGCGGGGACGCCTACTGCGGCATGCTCAACTGCTCGTATAACCTCGGCCTGCGCCGCCTCAGGGCCTGGATACCCGGCTACCCCGTGGGCACGGCGGAGGAGATTGCGGAGATGGTGGCGGAGTTCCTGCCCATAGCCCGCGCCCTCATCGGCCTGAGCCAGCTCAAGATAATCACCTTCGGCCCGCGCCCGCAGGACTTCTTCGCCTGCAACGCGCCGATAAAGGGCCTCTACGAGCTCGGCGTCGAGGTGGAGGAGAACAGCGAGCTCGATTTGCTCGTCGCCTACAAGGCCCACGCGGGCGACCCGCGCATCCCGGCAATCTGCGAGGACATGGCCAGGGAGATGGGAGAGGGCCGCTACTACCCCGATATGAGCGAGCGCATGGCGCAGCTGGAGCTCACGCTCCTCGACTGGGCGGAGGAGCACAGGGGCTCCAGAAAATATGTCGCCTTCGCGGACAAGTGCTGGCCGGCTTTCCCGAAGGAGTTCGGCTTCGAGCCCTGCTATGTCAACAGCCGGCTCGTCAGCCGGGGCATACCGGTCAGCTGCGAGGTGGACATCTACGGCGCCCTGAGCGAATATATAGGCCTGTGCGTCAGCGGGGATGCCGTGACGCTGCTCGACATCAACAATTCCGTGCCGCACGACCTCTACGAGGAGAACATCAGGGGCAAATTCCCCTATGAGCTCACGGACACCTTCATGGGCTTCCACTGCGGGAACACCCCCAGCTGCAAGCTCTGCGCGGACCGCGCGGTGAAGTATCAGCTCATACAGCACCGCCTGCTTGAGCCCGCCGGGAGCGAGCCCGACTTCACCCGGGGGACGCTCGAGGGCGACATCGCCCCGGGGGAGATAACCTTCTACCGCCTGCAGTGCGACAGCGAGGGGGAGCTTCGCGCCTACATAGCCGAGGGCGAGGTGCTGCCGGTCGCCACGCGCAGCTTCGGCGGGATAGGCGTGTTTGCGATACATGAGATGGGGCGCTTTTACCGCCATGTGCTCATAGAAAAACGCTATCCCCACCAGGGCGCGGTGGCCTTCGGGCACTACGGCAGGGCGCTGTTCGAGGTCATGAAGCTGCTGGGAGTGAAGGACATAGCCTATAACCGGCCAAAAAATCTGCCATATCCGACCGAAAATCCCTTTGCCTGATAAAAAGGCGCCCGCAGGGCGCCTTTTTTATTTGGGGGTCCGCCGGCTCAATCGAACAGCCTGTGCGGGAGGGGTTCCGCGGGGGAGCGGACAGGGTGGGAGAAAGGGGGGGCGGAAGCGCCGGCGGCGAGGCCGTTTTAGGCGCGCGGAGGACGGGCTCGGGGAGGCAGGAACCTTCCCGTACATCCCGAGGACCGGAAGAGCGCGGCGCGGCGGCCGCCCGACTCCCAATGCTTCTCATCTCTCTGTCCCAAGCCGCATCAACATTTACACAGGCGCGCTTCCCCGCGCCTGTGCGTCCCAGGCCCAATTCGGACCTTTCCCAATGGCGGCATATGCCGGTTTGCGCCGTACCCCGGTTTTGCGTTTTCCCTCCGCCTCATGTAAACCGTGATGCGGCGTGTGGGTTCGCCGTGTTCAGGAGCCTATGAGCATCTCGCCGTCGGCGATCAGGCGTCTGAACTGTTCAACAAGCAGCAGGAGCTCGCCGTCGTCCAGAGTCGAGAGAAAGAACATGAGCGAGACGGAGGAGAAACAGTTTTTGCTGCGCTCCAGGTCCCCATAGGCCCGGCAGGATATATGCAGGAGTTCCGCCATCTCCTCCTGGGTGAGATTCAGGCGCGTCCGCTGCGCGAGTGCAGCCTGTGAGAGCAGCGCCTTGGTTATAGCGCGCCAACGCTCCATAAGCTCACCCCCGCAGAAAACTGTTCTGCCTAAATCCTACCACCCCTCGGGGGTCTTTTCCACGAACTAAAGTTCAGGAAAGCTCGAAAAAGCTTGAAATCCGCGGCGGAACCGGCGCGGACGCGAAAGCCCCGCCTGCGGCATCTGCCGCAGGCGGGACCGGGATTATATGCTCCGCGTCAGACTATGCGCCTGTCGCGCTTCTGGGCGTCGTAGTGTTTATTCAGGAACGGGCGTATGACGTAGTAAATCAGCTTGTTCTCCAGGTTGAACATATAGATTGTGAAGGTGACGAGGAAGGCTCCCAGGCCGAAGAGGGCCAGCTTGCCCAGAATGCCCGCCGCCACCTTCCCGGGGCTCCTGGCCGGGGCGGCCTTTTTTTCACACTTGCAGAGTTTTTTCACTTCTTACCTACCTTTCTTACCACGCCTCGGAGTCGTCGAAGTCCACGAGCGTGGGGTCGAGCGGCTCCTCGCCCAGGACGACGGACATGTAGCTGTTCACGTTGTTGCGCATGTCGCGGCGGGAGATGGTGCGGCAGTCCTCCAGGTCGTGTTCGATGAAGATGAAGTGGAAGCCCAGATCCCGCGCCTGCTCCTCCATCATGGCGTGGACGCCGTTCATGCCCTTGCATGCGACGTTGTCGTTCATCAGCACCATGTCGCAGTTGAAGCTCTTGGCCCAGTCCCAGACGGCGTTCACATTGTCCCAGCCGCCGACGGCGTGGTGGCGCATGACGCCCTTTTCGGAGAACTCGGCGAGGTCCTTTATGGCCTGCTCGGGGTCCTCGGTGTCTATCATGTTGTGGCCCATGGTGGAGTCCATGTTCAGGACTATGGTGATGCCCCAGCAGTTCTGCGTCCAGGTGGGGAAATCGGTGTAGTACACCGCGCTGGGGCCCCAGAGGAAGGCCCTGTGGCGGGTGCGGCCGCCGAAGGGCTCGTGCCGCTTCTCGTAGCAGCGGCGCATTATCTTTATCACCTTGCGGTCGTTTTTGGTGAAGTAGTCCTCCTGCCCGTTGACGCTGGCCCAGGAATAGAGGCGGTAGAGCGTCTCCGCGATGCCGCTCAGGGCTGAGTACTTGGTCTTGAAGATGTCCCACTTCTCCAGCTCTATCGTGTTCTGCTCATTCATCTGTTTGGCCCGCGCGAACAGGGCGTCCCAGTCGTACTTCTCGCCGTATTCCTTCTCGATGAAGGCGATGGCGTCGCGCAGCATCTGCGTGGAGTAGGGGTGAGCGCCCGGCTCGTTGTGTATCATGGCGAGAGTGACGGGGAAGTCGGGCAGGCCCACGCGCCGCCGCTGGAACATGCTGGTTGCCTCGCTGGCGTTGCAGGGCATGTTGGTGGAGAGCATGGCCCTGCCGATGAGCGGGAAGTCGTCGTTGAAGGCGACGCCCGTCTCAGCCGAGCAGCGCGAGCAGACGTCGGCCGCCAGGCCGAAGCTCTCCGCCACGTCTATGTAGAAGGGCTGGAGCTGCTGGTCTATGTCGCAGATAATGAACTCGGGCAGGGTCTGCAGGGGTATCGGTATCAGGTTGGGGAAGCCGCACATGAAGAGCGGGGGCAGCACCTCGTCCATGGGCACCATGTTGTCCGTCAGCGGCCCGCCGCCGAGGCGCCTGTCGTTGGAGAGCACCAGGGCGATCTTCTTGGTGAGGCTCTGGACGATGGCGTGCATGTTCATGTGGGCTATCTTCAGCTCGGGGCCCCTGTAGCCCTCAAAGAGGCGGTCTATGAAGGCGAAAGTCCCGAGATAGGAGCCCATCCAGCGGTATTCCCATATCCCCTTGAGGACGGGCAGCGGGGCGCTGGCGACCATGACGCCCATGCTGGCCAGATTTTTCAGCCACGAGGCGTAGTCCAGCATCGTGTCGTGGACTCCGCGCCACTCGCGGTATTTGGCTATGCCGGTCTTGTCGTAATAGCGGCTGCGCAGTCCGCCGGTGCCGTGCTCGGACTGCCAGAGGGGGTCGAACTTCTGCAGCTTCCTGTCAATAAAGGCGGTGATGGGATTTTTCATCATTCGGCCTCCTTTGCCTGGATCTTCTTTATCTCCAGGCTCTCGACAAAGGCCTGGAAGCGGGTGCGGAGCTGTCCTACGGAGCCGAGGGCGTATTCCTTCTCTATCGTGCAGCAGGGCACGCCCATCTCGTTGGTGAGGACATGGGAGGCGAGGACCTTCTCATAGCTCCAGAACTCGCAGAACTTCATGCTCTCGTATATCACTCCGTCGGCGCGGAACTCGTCCACGAGGCGCTTGACCTCGGTGTGGCGCTGGTCTATCTTGTCGCCGGCCATGAAGCGGGCGCACTGGTTCCAGTGCAGGTAGTGGCGGCATATGGCGTCGAAGGCGCTCTCGCCCTCAGCAATCTCTATGCGCTCGCGGCTGGGGAAGGAGCCGAAGCAGTAGCGGTCGGCCACGGCCATGGCGCCGCACATCTCCAGCAGCTTGGTGAACTCGGGGTCGTCTATCTCCGAGCCGGCGACGACCACGCGGGCCCTGAAGGGGAACACGGGCTCGCTCTCACGCGTCCTCAGCTCCTCCAGCGTCTCCTTCAGATAGGGGAGTATCAGATAGTGCGGACACACCTGGCTGACGAGCTGTATGACGTGGAACTCGTAGCCGGTTATGGGCGGATTCTCGAGTTTGCGGAAGTTGCCTATCTCCGTCACGACGTCGCAGAGCTCGTTGAACTCCGCGATGGCCTGGCGCATGGCCTCCTCGGAGGTGTCCACGCCCAGTTTCTCGTGCATGGCGTCCACGACCTTGAGCCGGAGCTGCTGCTTGTAGTAGTCGAGGGAGGTCTTGTCCTCCTTCATGGGGGGGTCGATAATCGTGACGAAGAACTTGTCGTTCTTGACGGGTTTGAGCAGGAAGAAGTGCTCCTCCATCCTCTCCATCGCGGCGCAGCCCTCGGCGCCGAAGAGGGCGCTGAGATAGTTGTAGCCGCCCTCGATGGCGCGCTCCAGGATGGAGCGGACATAGGGACAGTTGCGGTTGGTCATGTAATAGGTTGCCACGTCGGCCGACTGGCAGCGCGGGGCGCGCAGGCGGCTGGAGAAGCAGCCGGGCAGGTTCAGCAGCACCTCGGGGATATAATAGCAATTATATCCCAGGGCGAGCTTCCCCTCGCCCACCGCCCGCGAGACCAGCTCGTTGTGGGACTCCTGCAGGAGGTTTTGAAAGTAGATAAGGTGTTTCAAATCCTTCAATTTACAGCCCCCTCTTATACTTTTGTCAGACACATGACACGGCCATGGGCAATTAATGCACAATAGCCGTCAATTTGTACTAAAATTATAGTACATGAGGGCCTGTTTGTCAAACAAATTGCAAAGTTTTCCCCGGGAGATATGCCCAGGCCATGTGTCCAGCAATGCCGGGGAAGCGGGCCGCCGGATGGAGGAGGCCTCACCCGGTGTTTTTTGACGGGGGATAGGGCTCACGGACGTCCGTGAGGCCCAGGATATAGTCCGTGCTGGTGTTGTAAAATCCGGCCAGCTTCACGAGTATCTCGGACGGGACGTCCCTCCGCCCGAGCTCATAATAGGAATAGCAGACTTGGGAGCAGTTCAAATACCCGGCCAAATCCTTTTGAAGCAGGTCCGCGTCCTCCCGCAAATCCCGTATGCGCCTGTACATCCATGTGTCACCCCATTCAAGTGTGTACACTAGGAGTATAGATAAAACATTTTGTTATCTCGACATATAAAACAAAATGTTTTATGATGGCATTAACAAATACCTGCCGGCGCAGGTAAAACCCCATTTCAACAAAGAAGGGCGGCCCAATACGATGAGCAATAAACTTATGAGTTCCTCCTGCATTATCCTTGCCATACTCTTTTTCGCCCTGCTGTCAGGCTGCGGCGCGGTATCGGATAGTGACAACCTTGCGGGCGGTTGGGTTCTGGTATCCGGGACAACCAACGTAAAAACTTTCACACTATATGAGGACGGAACCTGCCTGGTTGAAGATGAAAATGGAACATGGTCAATTTCCGATGGAACGCTGAGAATAATGGGAACATGGTTTGGGCAAATGTTCTGGGACCATGATACAATTATTGGTAGCTATGAGCTGCGGCGTGACACGCTTACAATCACAGACGTGATTTTGGGCGGCGATCCCGTAGATTATAGCCTTGTCTATGAACAGGCGTAAACAAAAAACATTGCCCGTTGCGGAAACCCTCTGTCCGCAACGGGCAATATGTTCAAATGCCGCCGTTTAGCCCCCGTAGTTCACAATGGGCGCGCGCTTGTGCTCGCTGGCGGCGTGCATGCGCTCTATGGTCTCGCGGTCCCGCTCGCTGACCTCGCCCCCGGAGAGATAGGCGTCTATGGCGGCATAGGTCAGCCCCATCTCGCCCTCGTCCGTCTGTCCCTCGAAGAGGCCGGCGGAGGGCGCCTTCTCTATCACGGCGCGCGGCGCGCCGAGATATTCAAGGAATTCGTAAATCTCCGTCACCGTCAGGTCGGATATGGGGTTGAAGTCGTGGGCCCCGTCGCCTCACTTGGTGAAATAGCCCACGTAGGCCTCGCTGGCGTTGCCCGTGCCGGCGACTATGCGCCCCTCGGCGTGGGCGATGGCGTAGAGCGCCGTCATGCGCAGGCGCGGCGCTATGTTGGCCACGGCCATGTCCGTGAGCTCTACGGCGCCGTCGAGGGCGGCGATCATCGCCTCCCGCACGGGCGTGAGGTCCACAAAGCGCGTCTCTATCCCGAATTTTTCCGCCACCTCGAGGCCGTCGGCCCTGTCGATGCCGTAGTTGCGCCGGCTGGCGCAGGGCAGGATCACGCCCACCGTGTTCTCGCAGGCGGCCTTGCAGAGGATGCCCACCAGGGCGCTGTCCTTGCCGCCGGAGTTGCCGTAGACTATGCCCTTTGCTCTGCTCCGGGCCAGCACGGAGCGTATGAACTCCACGCGCCCTTCGAATTCCGCCTTGTAATCTCTCATAGAAAAGCCCCTCTTTCACCGGTTTTTTCCCAAGCCCAATCCTATGCAATAGAATATATCACTCTCAGCACCCGGATGCAAGCGCGGGATGCGCCGGCGGAGGGATTTACCTCGCCGTCTCTATCTCGCCGTGTTCGCGCTCGAACTGCCTCACGCACTCGCGGATAAGTATCAGCACCTGGCTGTTTGCCGAGCGCCCCTCGTAATCTGCAACTGTGTGCAGTTTATCCAGCAAGATGTCATCTATTCTTACGGTGAGATTCCTGACGGCCATTGTTCTGCCTCCAAAATGACCATATTGAGAGTATAGTATACAGTCATATGGCCATTTTAGGTTATAAGCGTGGTATTATGTCGAAAATGGCGTCAATGCGCCGTCAAAATATGTTCGCTAATGGAGAGATAGAAATGCGGAAATATGAAAAGAAGGAAGTTGACTACCAGCTGCTCTATTACACCCTGTTCAACGTCGTGACCGACGCCCTGGACGAGCTGGATAAGGGCGATGCGGCGCGCGCCGAGTACCTGCTCAGGGAGGGGCAGCTGGAGACGGAGGACATATTTATCAAGAGCCTGGAGTGACCGGGCCGCGCCGCGGCGGCGTTGCAAAGGCGCCCGGCATGTGATAGAATCAGGGCATCTCAAGCGCGTGGAGGCGAGATGCTTTTGAGAAGGACAGCCGCCATTATACTCTGTATATGCCTCGCGGCCGGCCTGCTGGCGGGCTGCGGAGAGATAGAGCTGCCGTTTGCCGGCGGCGAAGAGGGTAAGGAGACCCCGGGGATAAACGGCCTGCCGGCGGCGGAGCTCACGCTCAGCTCCGCGGACGCGGCGGACAATGTGCTGCGCGCGGCCGTGCTCTACGACGGGGCCGACGGCACGCGCAGCTGGGAGGACCTCTATTCCCTGCTCAGCCAGCCGCTGCTTTTGAACTTCGAGGCCGAGGCCGTGGACGTCTCCGGCGAGTTCAGCCTGGAGGGCTACGACCTCGTCTACCCGGACGAGAGCGTGATGTCCTCCGCCCATGCGCGGGAGGTGCGCGAGGCCGTGGTGCAGTTCGTCGAAGGCGGGGGGAGCGCGTTCCTGACCAACGGCTTCTGGGATTTTTTCGACAGGGACTTCCTCGGCGCGGAGAGTTTCAGCGAGCTGGAGGCCTTCCCGTCGGACGCCGCCTACCCCGACGTGGGGGAGGACCTCTCCGAGATGCAGGAGATAATGCGCAGCTATATCTCGCTGCTGGAGGAATATGACGGCAGGGACTCCCTGCCCCTGGGCACGGGCATGGCTGTGTCCACGGCCGTGCCGCTGGCGGTCTCCGGAGGCCTGGCCATAGCCGCCGTGAACGTCTATGGCGAGGGCTACGTCTGCCTCGCCTCCGCTCTGCTGCCGGGGGACTACTCCGTCTCCGGCACGGCGATGGTGCAGCGCGGCGTAACGGAGGAGCTGAACGACACGGATTTGGGCGCCGAGCGGCTGTTTGAGAGCGCGTTTGCCGCGTTCGTGGCCAAGCGCACGCTGGGCTACGCGCTCTGGCGGGTGTACGGCCCGTTCGGCGCGCCGGCCATGAGCTGGCAGGCGGCCCTGGAGGACTCCGCGTCCATATACGGCGGCGCGGCGCAGGACTTCGGGCGGCTCTGCCTCGAATATGGCCAGGTGCCGAGCTATTCCCTGGCCCGCAGCGTGTACACGCGCGGCCTGAGGGCGGAGAGCGTGACCACGCTGCTCTCCGAGGGGGGCTCGCTGCTCTCGTTCTCAATGGACCTCTATGAGGACAGCTATTCCGCCGGCACCCACGTCCTGGCCGGGGAGGAGTGGCTGACGCTGGCCGAATTCCCGGACAGCGGGGCCTATACAGAGTTCTCCGGGCTCGGCGCCGGGGCCTGCCCCTGCGCCGCCGACCTGGACGGCGACGGCTTTTTGGACATCCTCACGGGCTCTTCGGACGGAAAGCTCAGGGTGTTCTACGGCGAGGGCTATGAGGGTCGGCTGCTCACGGGGGAGGCCGAGCTGCTGGTCTCGGCGGAGGGCGTGGAGCTGAGCGTCCCCGGCGCGTCCGCGCCCCTGCTCCGGGACGTGGACGGCGACGGCCTGGACGACATACTCTGCGGCGCCTCGGACGGCTGCATCTACCTCTTCCGCGCCCTGGGGGACGGCGGATTCGGCGGGCGGGAGCTCTTTTACGAGACGGGACGGGACGGCAGGGTGCTGCCGGATATTGCCGACCTGAACGGCGACGGGGAGGCGGACCTGATACTCGGCTCGGACCGCGGGGAGCTCAGCGTGGTCTACGGCTCGGGCGGCGGATTCGCCGCGGCGCCGGTGGAAATAGGCGTTTTCGGCATAGACGGCGACTGGCTCGCCCCGAGGGCCCACGACCTGAACGGCGACGGCATAATGGACCTGGCCGTGGGCACGGCGGAGGGCTATGTGGCCATACTCATAGGCGACGGACAGGGGGGTTTCGCCTCCGCCGGCTGCATAGAGCTCGACGAGCAGAACGCCGACGGCAGCTACCACGCCAAATTCGGCGAAAACTGCGCGCCGTTTTTCGCCGACCTGGACGGCGACGGCTATGACGACCTCATATGCGGCAGCCTGGAGTACGGCCTGGCCTACCCAATCGACAGCGCGTATTTCTCCGGCCGGACGGCGCTGCAGGAGCAGCTCAACGCCATATCGGAGGCGGGATACTACCTGGGGCTGCACTTCTACGCCGGGTTCGGGGCCTCCGCGGAGAGGGAGAGCTATGAGCTGGGCGCCCAGCTCGCTGCCATGCGCACATACGGCCTGGCATACGGCGAGCTCGGGGCGGGACTGCACACCCTGCCCTCCACGCAGGGCGACCCGGCCCAGACCTTTTTGAGCCTCTGGGACGGGGGAATGCTCTGGTGCGCCGGGCTGGGCGGAGAGTTTGTCCAGAACGGGGCCGGGGACGTGCTCGCCCTGCCCTTCTACCTGACATACAACGGGGAGAGCACGATATTGCTGCTGGACAGCTCCGGCGCGCTGGAAAATGAGGCCTGGGCGGACATCGCGGGCTCGCTGGGGCTCCCCCTGCTGCTGGGCGCGGAGCTCTGGGAGGGAGACCTGGCGGAGAAAGTGCAGTCGGCCGAGGCCATAAGGCAGGAGTACGGCTACAGCTTTGTGATGGAGGACCAGCTCATGTACTCCATAGCGGCGGCGGCCAACCTCCGCGTGGACGCGATGGGCAACAGCTCAAGCCGCTTCGATATCGAGCTGGTGGGCTCCGGCGTCTCCAACGCGCAGGCGCTCTATTCCGGGGAGTACCAGACCGCCTGCGGCGTGCGCGTGTCGCTGGGCGAGGCGCTGAGCGGCCTTGAGCTGGAGGTGGACGCCGACGTCTGGCGGCGCGAGGGCAATGAGCTCTATCTGGGGCTCAACCGGCCGGTGCGGATATACGAGTCCGACGGCGGGAGCGGAGATGAGATGCACATCCTGCGCGTGAACCTCCCGGCCACGGTCTCCGTACACGCCGGAGGGGCTTCGGTGCTCTTCACGGAGGGCGGGATGATGGAGGTGGAGACCTCCGCGCCGGCCAGCACGGAGTCGTCCGGCTGGAGCGCGAGGGAGAGCGGCAGCGGAGGCACGGTGTTTACCCGCTACTCCGCGGAGCCGGCGTCCATACTCATAGCCTATGACTGAGAGGGGCCGCGCGCGGGCGCGGGGCGCCGGCGATAAAAGCGGCAGAATGTGATGCGCAGAGGAGGCGGATCAGTGAAAAAGCTGGACGGAGAGGCCGAAAAAATAATGGCGGACAGATTCGGAAAGGATACGGTTATTGCCCTGGCGACCTCGGCGGAGGGAGTGCCCCATGTGAGGTATGTAAACGCTTACTATGAAAACGGCGCGTTCTACATCGTCACATACGCGCTCTCAAATAAGATGAGGCAGATAGAGGTCAATCCCGCCGTCGCGATAGCCGGCGAGTGGTTTACGGCGCACGGCCGGGCCGCCTGCCTGGGCCCCTGGGGGGCGGATGAAAACCGGGTCATTGCCGGGAAACTGCGAAAGGCCTTTGAGAGCTGGATAGATAACGGGCACAACGACCTGGGCAGCGCCGACACCGTGATTCTCCGCGTGGAGCTGACGGATGGACTGCTGCTCTCGCATGGAGTCCGGTACGAGTTTTAGACCTCTGCCGGGGAGGCGGCCCCCCGTGAGGGACAGAGAAAGGGCGTGATGCGGTGCATCACGCCCTTGCATATTGGGAAGGCTCAGAAGAGCTCGTCGCCGCTCTTGTTGTCCAGCCCCGGGTGGATATCGAAGCGGACGGCGCCGACGCGCGCCCTGCCCTTTACGGCCTCCTGCACCAGATACGTGCCGCGGATGCCGAAGCCGCCGCAGAGCTCTATGGCGGTGCAGCCGGCGTCCGCCATCTCCACGGCCGCGGCCACGCCCTGCTCATAGGTGGAGACGCCGATGGCCGTCAGGTTGACGCCCGGGGTGGCCACCGTGGAGCGGTGGACGGCGGGGTCCGCGCCGGGGGCGATGAATATGAAAGCTGCCTCAAGCATGTGTGTCACTCCTCACTTTTTATTCGGGATGTGTACTGCCCGCCTGTCCGCGGCCAGGGCCGCCTCGCGCAGGCCCTCCGCGACGGTCGGGTGGCAGTGTATCGTGTCCACGAGCTCGTCCAGCGTGGCCTCCAGGCGGATGGCAAGGGCGGCCTCCTCTATGAGGTCGGTGGCGTGCGGGGCCAGGATGTGGACGCCGAGTATCTCGCCGTATTTCGCGCCGGCCACCACCTTTATCATGCCGTCGGTCGCGCCCATGACCAGGCTCTTGCCGTTGGCGCTGGTGGGGAAGCGGCCGACCTTGCACTCGATGCCGAGCTCCCTGCACCGCTCCTCCGTGAGGCCGACGCAGGCGAACTCGGGGCCGACATAGGCGCAGCTGGGGCTCATGTCCGGATTGAATACAGAGCTGCCGCCCATGGCGTTCTCCGCCGCGGCCTCGCCCATGGCCATGGCCGCGTGCGCGAGCATCAGCTTGCCGTTGCAGTCGCCCACCGCGTAGACGCCCGGGACGTTCGTCTCGAGCTTCTCGTTCGTCTGGATGTAGCCCTTATCGGCCCTGATCCCGGCCTTTTCAAGTCCGAGCGAGGCCGTATTCGGCCCGCGGCCGACGCTGACGAGGACCTTCTCGACGGAGATCGTGCGCTCGCCGCCCGGGGTCTTTACCTTTACGTCCGCCCCGGCGGCCGTGTCCGTGACGGAGACGACGCTGGAGTCCGTGAGTATCTCCATGCCCGCGCGCTCGAGCTGGGCCTGGACCATTCCGGTGAGCTCGGCGTCCATCAGTGGCAGAAGCTTGGGCAGCATCTCGACCACCGTTACCTTCGTGCCGAAACGCTGGTACACGCTGCCGAGCTCGATGCCTATCACGCCGCCACCGATGACCAGCAAACTCTCAGGGATGTGGTCGAGCGTGAGCGCGCCGGTGGAGTCTATGCACGCCTTGGAGTCCTTTACGCCCGGGATAGGGGGAATTATGGGGTAGGACCCCACCGCTATTATTATTTTGTCCGCCGTGAGGGTTTTATCCCCCACTTTTACGGTTTTGGGGCCGGTAAATACGGCCTCGCCATCCACAACCGTTATCTTGTTCGCGCGCATGAGCGCCCTGACGCCGCCGGTGAGCTTGTCGCTGACACCCTGGCGGTTGGCCTGCACCTTTGCCCAGTCGACGGCCACGTCGCGGCCGATTATGCCCAGGTTTTCGGAATGGGTGGCGTCCTCATAGACCTCGGCGGAGCGGAGCAGGGCCTTTGTGGGCATGCAGCCGCGGTTCAGGCAGGTGCCGCCTATCTTGTCCTTCTCCACCAGCGTGACCTTCGCGCCGAGCTGGGCGGCCCTGATGGCGGCGACATAGCCGCCGGGGCCCCCGCCGAGCACGAGGACGCTGTTCGCCTCGGCCTCCGCCGGCTTCTCCGCCGCCGCGGGGGCGGCCGCTCCCGGCGGGGCCGCATCGGGGACGGCCTCGCCCGCCGCGCCGATGACGGCGACCTTTTCAAGGCATTTCGCAGTCCCGCCGGCGGGGACATAGATTTTCAGCAGGGTGCCGGAGGCGGAGGCCTCTATGGTGTTGGTGAGCTTGTCGGTCTCGACCTCGAAGAGGGGTTCGCCCTCCTTTACCTCGTCGCCCTCGGCCTTGAGCCACTTGCTGACCGTGCCCTCGGTCATCGTCAGGCCCAGCTTGGGCATCACTATATCTTTCATGCGCCCCTCCTTATGCCAGCAGCAGGGCGGGCTTTTCCATCAGCTTCTTGACGCGCTGCAGGAACTGCGCCGCGACGGAGCCGTCCACCACGCGGTGGTCGGCGGTGAGCGAGAGGTTCATTATCGGCCGGACGCATATCTCGCCGTCCACGACCACGACCTTGTCCTCCATCGTATTGACGCCCAGGATGGCGACCTCGGGCTGGTTTATTATCGGCGTAAAGCTCTCGATGCCGTACATGCCGAGGTTCGTTATCGTGAAGGTGCCGCCCTTCAGACGGTCCATGGGCAGGCCGCCCTCGCGCGCGAGCTTCGCGAGCTCCTTGACCTCGGCGGAGATCTCGGTCAGGCTCTTCTTGTCCGCGTCGGGGACGTTGGGCACGACGAGGCCGTTGTCCAGCGCCACCGCGACGCCCATGTTGACGTAGTGCTTGTAGATTATCTTGTTGTCCTCGACCGAGCAGTTGAGCAACGGGAACTCCGTCAGCGCGACGGCCACGACCTTTACGAGTATGTCCGTATAGCTGACCTTTATCTCCTCGCTCTTGAGCTGCTCGCGCAGGCGCTTGAGCTCCGTCATGTCTATGCCCAGGTTGAAGGTGACGGTGGGGCTGGTCATGTGGGAGTTGAGCATGTTGCGGGCTATGGCCTTGCGCATGCCGTTCATCGGCACGGTCTCCTCGCGAGGCTTCTCCTCCGCGCTCGCGCCGCCCTTCTGCACGGCGGCCAAAATATCGGCAGCGAGGACGCGCCCGTGCGCGGGGACGTCTTTTAGGTCGACTCCGATGTCCGCCGCGACCTTGGCGGCGAGCGGGCTGGCCTTCACGCCGGGCTCGGCCGGGGGAGCGGCCGGGGCCGGCGCGGGCTTATAGTTTTTCACGTCCTCCTCGGTGACGCGCCCCTTCGGGCCCGTGCCGGGGACCAGTGACAGGTCTATGCCGAGCTCCCTGGCCAGTTTCTTGGCCGCCGGGGAGGCGAGGACGCGCTCTCCGGACCTGGAGGCGACGGCAGCCGCCTCAGCTGGGGCCGCAGCGGGAGCGGCGGCGGGGGCCGGCGCGGCCCCTGCGGAGGACTCCCCGCCTATCAGGGCGGCGGCATCCTCGCCCGGCTCGCCTATTACCGCCACCGGTTCGAGGCACTTCGCCTCCCCGCCCTCGGGCACGGCTATCTTGAGCAGGGTGCCGGAGGCGGAGGCCTCTATGGTGTTGGTGAGCTTGTCGGTCTCGACCTCGAAGAGGGGCTCGCCCTCCTTTACCGCATCGCCCTCGGCCTTGAGCCACTTGCTGACCGTGCCCTCGGTCATCGTCAGGCCCAGCTTGGGCATCACTATTACTTTAGCCATTAACTGACCTCCTCATTTTATCTTGTACATTCCGAGCTCCGTGGCCCGTTCGAGTATCTTCCGCGGGATGACGCGCCAGGGGCCGTCGCGGTTGACGGTCAGCGAGACCTCGTCCCCCGGCTGGACACGCACCTCCCTCTCGCCGTCGAGGGCGATCATGCAGCGGTCCTCCGCCGTAAAGCGGTATTCCTCGCCCAGGGCGAGCCGGCGCGCCTCGGAGATATGCACCGGCGTGAGCACGCCGGCGGCTATCGGGGCAAGCACGCCCTCGCCCCCGGCTCCGAGGGAGACCGCGAGGCCGTAATCGTCCGTGTCCTCCACTATCTCATACGCGCCGGCGACGGCCGAAAAGCCTATGGTCGCCGGATGGCAGCGGGAGACCACTATGCGCTTTATGCGCTCGGGGTCCCATATGGCGCGGGCCCCGGCGTAGAAGTCGTCGGAGACGACGGCGTCTATCAGGGCTATGTCGCGCAGCTCGCCGTTTACGCGTACGCTTATCTTCTTGTCGTGTATGCAGCACTCGCGCGGGTCGTCCGTGAGCGCGGCGGCGGCCGCGGCCATGCCGGCGACCGTGCCCTCCATCATGGCGGGATAGACGTTGTTGGTGCCGGTGGAGACGCTGAGCAGAGGGGTGCCGGTTATGCCCTTCACCGCCGCGCGGGAGGTCCCGTCGCCGCCGAGGACGACCAGGCAGCCGACGCCGTGCTCCTCGAGCATGCGCGCGGCGCGCACGGTGTCGTCCATCGTGGCCTCAATCTCAAAGTCGAGCAGGCCGAGGGAGAGGCTGAGCACGCCGTCGTTCTCCAGGGAGCCCTGCACGGCGCAGCCTATCATGAAGGTGTCCGGCATGAACAGCACCTCGTCCACGCCCAGGCCCTGGGCCGCGAGGACTATGCGCTTGCAGATATTAACCTTCTCGTTGTTGTCTATGGTCGTGGCGTAGGAGACCAGGCGGCGTATGTCCTTGCCCGACGCCGGGTTTGCGATTATGCCTATGGAAGGCATATCATCCCTCCTTCCCGGGGCCGCCCGGACGGGCGCGGAGAGCGGCGGAACCGGACGGCGCCGGGCGCTCCTCCACATTTTGCCCCGTATCAACAAATGGCCCACGCAAGAGCGCCTCTTGCGCGGGCCGCGCCTCGTCAGAGCAAGCGTCCATCGCCTGCCCTGACTTTTATTCATTCGTAAAAGTCAGGCCGCGCCCGTTTTGCCGCCCTTCCTCTCAGGATTGAGCCCGCTTCGCCGGGCTTCAATTCCGTTTCGGGCCGATTAACATGTTCAAATACCGTGAGCGCGCCCGCGCCTTTTACATCATCTTTTTCGCCGCGTTTATGATGTCCTGCGCGTTGGGCATGTAGTACTGCTCAAGCACGGGGGCGAAGGGCACGGGGGTGTCGAGGGCGCCTATGCGCACGACGGGGGCGTCCAGATAGTCGAAGAGCTCCTCGCCTATGAGGGCGCTGATCTCGCCGCCGTAGCCGCCGCGCTTGACCTCCTCGGTCACGACCATGGCGCGGTGGGTCTTGCTGACGGTCTCGGCTATCAGGGCCTTGTCCAGCGGATAGAGGCTTCTCAGGTCGATTACCTCGACGGAGATGCCGTCCTCGGCCAGCTTGCCGGCGGCCTCGAGCGCGTCGTAGACCTGCTTGCCGTAGGTTATGATGGAGAGGTCGCTGCCCTCGCGGCAGATCTTGCCCTTGCCCAGGGGGATGGGATCGAGGCTGTTGACCTCGCTCTTCATGCCCAGCAGGACCTTGTTTTCAAAGTACATGACTGGGTTGTCGTCGTCAATCGCCGTGAGCATGAGGCCCAGGGCGTCCTCCGCGCAGGAGGGGTAGACGACCTTGAGGCCGGGGACGTGGGTGAGCCACGCCTCGAGGCTCTGGGAGTGCTGGGCAGCGGCGCCCGTGCCCGCTCCCGCGGGGAGGCGGACGACCATCGGCATGGAGATTTTGCCGCCGAACATGTAGCGCATCTTGGCGGCCTGGTTCACGAGCTGGTCCATGCCGACGGTGAGGAAGTCGCAGAACATCAGCTCAGCTATCGGCCGCAGGCCGGTGGCGGCGGCGCCGACGGCGCAGCCGATGATCGCGCCTTCGGATATCGGCGTGTCGCGCACGCGCTCAGGGCCGAACTCGTCGATCATGCCCATGGAGACGCCGAAGCAGCCTCCGAAGGCGCCCACGTCCTCGCCGAAGAGTATAACGTTGGGGTCTTCACGCATCCGTATGCTCATGCCCTCGCGGATGCCCTCAGCATAGGTCATCATCTTCATCTGTCACGCACCTCCTCAACTATGTCGGAATACACGTCCACGACCGCGCTCTCCACAGAGGGCAATGGCTGTGCGTCGGCAAAGGCTATGGAGTCCTCTATCTCCTTGGCAACCTGAGCGTCGACCGCATCGACCTCTTCCTGGGTCATGACGCCGTTTTCAACAAGGAATTTCGCATAGCGCGGCATGGGGTCCTTCTCCATCCAGGCGGCCTGCTCTTCCTTGGGCTTGTATATCGCCGGGTCGCCCTCGAAGTGGCCGTGCTGGCGGTAGGTCTTGCACTCGAGGAGCGTGGGGCCCTTGCCCGCGCGGGCCCTGGCCACGGCCTCCGCCGCGGCCTCGTAGACGGCCAGCGGGTCGTTGCCGTCCACGGCGATGCCGGGGATGTTGTAGGCCGCGCCGCGGTCGGCCACGTCCTTTATCGCCTGGTGGCGGTCCTGGCTCATGGAGATGCCGTAGTGGTTGTTCTCACAGACGAAGATGACCGGCAGCTTCCAGATGCTCGCCATGTTCAGCGACTCGTGGAAGGTGCCCTGGTTCGTCGAGCCGTCGCCGAAGAAGCAGACGCAGACCTGGTCCGTGCCGCGTATCTTCGCGCTGAGGCCCGCGCCGCAGGCGATGCAGTGGCCCGCGCCGACGATGCCGTTGGCGCCGAGTATGCCCTTGTCGCGGTCGGCGATGTGCATCGAGCCGCCCTTGCCCTTGCAGTAACCGGTCTCGCGGCCGAAGAGCTCGGCCATCATCAGGTTCAGGTCGCCGCCCTTCGCTATGATGTGGCCGTGGCCGCGGTGCGTGCTCGTGATGAAGTCATCGTCGCGCAGGCACTCGCAGACTGCGGGGGCTATGGCCTCCTCACCCAGATACAGGTGGACAAAACCGGGAATTTTGCCCTCTGCGAACAGCTTGGCGGCCGTGCTCTCGAAGTCACGTATGCGGCGCATTTTCACATACATGTCCTTCATCTGCTCTTTGCTGATTGCCATTCAATAACCTCCTTTGGTCCAAAAAATTAACAAAATTTCTTGTTTACACCATGCAGCAGCCGCCGTCCACGTGGAGCACCTGGCCCGTTATTTCCCTGGCCAGGTCCGAGGAGAGGAACAGCGCGCCGAACGCTATGTCCTCCGGCTGCTGGGCCCTTCCGAGGGGGATGAGGTTGCGCACGGAATCATTCCAGTTTTTCTCGCGCTCCTCTTCGCTTACGGCGGTGCGCCCTCCTTCGCTGCCGCGGAAGCCGGTCGCCATCCCGTCGAGGATTTCTTCCCACATCCTCGTGCGGATGATGCCGGGCGCCACGGAGTTCACCCTGACGTTGCAGGGGGCGCCTTTTTTCGCCCCGGCCTGCGTCAGGCTTATGACCGCCGCCTTTGAGACGCAGTAGTGCTCCAGCATGCCGAGGTTTGTGCGCCCGGCTATCGAGGCCGTGGTCACGATATTGCCGCTCTTGCGCGGCATCATGTGCCTGAGGCCGGCCTGGAGCATGTGCGAAGTGCCCATGATGTTGATATCGAACAACCTGCGTATTTCCGATTCCTCCGCCAGCATGAAGTCATAGGTGGAGATGACCCCGGCGGCGTGCATGATCACGTCGATCCGCCCGTCGAAAAACTCTTCGGCCGCTGCGACGAGATCGTCCACATCCTGTTTTACGGCCACATCCGTGCGCTTGAAGCCGGAGCGCCTGCCCATGGCCCGGATTTCCTCCACTGTCGTCATGCCTTCGTCTTCCCTGCGGTTGCCGATGAACACGTCGGCGCCGCAGTCGGCGTATGCGAGCGCGCAGGCCTTGCCAAGGCCGCGGCCACCTCCCGTCACGAGGACGTTCTTTCCGGTGAAGTC
>CALWYN010000059.1 GCA_944385755.1 uncultured Oscillospiraceae bacterium | reverse complement strand
AGAGAGCGCGTCGGCGCGGGTCCTGCAGAGAAGTGCCGGTTGGTGCAAGGCACGAGGACACGGCCCGGGAATACACGCAAGAGCCGCCCCACGAAAGCGCGCTACGCGCCGGTAGGCCGGGCCGGGTTTCTCCCGTTACAGAGATAGAGTATCTCCGCTCCGGCGGATGTACTCGAAAAGGCCGGCGCCGTGAGACGTCGGTGAATTGAGGTGGTAACACGGGATTTGGCGCTCGTCCTCTGCTAGAGAGGAAGGGCGTTTGTTTTTTCTCTAAACCCGGGGGGCCGCCGCCAAAGGGCTCCTTGAAAAACAGTAAAGGAGCATGTAAAAATGGCCAACATCAAATTCTTCTCAGGTGAAAACATCCCCCTCGAGCTGCACAAGGTACGCATGGTGCAGAAGCTCAACCTGCCCCCGGTAGAGCGCCGCGTCGAGGCCGCGGCGGAGGCGGGGAACAACACCTTCCTTCTCAAAAACAAGGATATCTTTCTCGACATGCTGACCGATTCCGGCGTGAATGCCATGAGCGACAGGCAGACGGCGGCCATGCTGATATGCGACGACAGCTATGCCGGCAGCGCCACGTTCACGCGCCTGGAGGAGAAGGTGCACGAGATTTTCGGCACCAAGTTTTTCCTGCCCGCCCACCAGGGCAGGGCCTGCGAGAATATAATCGCCCAGGCCTTTGTCAGGCCGGGGGACATCATCCCGATGAACTTCCATTTTACAACCACCAAGGCCCACATCACGCGGCTCGGAGGGCGTGTGGAGGAGCTCATAATCGACGAGGGGCTGCAGACCACGAGCGACATGCCTTTCAAGGGCAATTTCGACCTGGACAAACTCCGCGCGCTGATAGAGAGGGTCGGCGTGGAGCACATCCCGTTCCTGCGAGTGGAGGCCGGGACCAATCTGATCGGGGGACAGCCGCTCTCTCTTGAGAATATGAGGGCTGTCTGCGGCATATGCCGCGAACACGGTATCATGACGGTTCTGGACGCCAGCCTGCTGCAGGACAACCTCTACTTTATAAAGAAGCGTGAGGCGGCCTGCGCCGGCATGAGCATACGCGAGATAACGCGGGCGATAGCCGACGAGTTCGATATAATCTACTTTTCGGCGCGCAAGCTGGGTTTTGCGCGCGGCGGCGGCATAGCCATGAGGGACAAGGCCCTGTGCGAGAGAATGAAGGAGCTCGTGCCCATGTTCGAGGGCTTTTTGACCTATGGCGGCATGAGCGTCCGGGAGATGGAGGCCATAACTGTGGGCCTCGAGGAGACAATGGACGAGGATGTGATTTCACAGGGTCCTATTTTCATAGACTTCATGTGCAATGAGCTCATGAAGCGCGGGGTACCGGTGGTGACCCCGGCGGGCGGTCTCGGCTGCCACCTGAACGCGAGGGAGTTCCTGCCGCAGATTGACGACCACGAGTACCCGGCCGGGGCCCTGGCCATCGCCGTATACATCGCCGGCGGCGTGCGGGGCATGGAGCGCGGGACTTTGAGCGAGCAGCGTGAGCCGGACGGCACCGAGCCGATTGCCGATGTGGAGCTCCTGCGCCTGGCCATGCCCAGGAGGGTGTTCACCATGTCCCAGGTGCTCTATGCCGTGGACCGCATTGCCTGGCTGCATGAGAACCGTGAGCTGGTGGGCGGACTGCGCTGGGTGGAGGAGCCGAGCAGCCTGCGCTTCTTCTTCGGGCGGCTTGAGCCCACGAGCGACTGGCAGCAGAAGCTGGCCAGGAAATTCAGGGACGACTTCGGCGACAGCCTTTGATACAGGCGGAATACGGGGCCGGCGCAGAAAAATCTGCGCCGGCCCTCTCTGCGTCCTGCGCGGCGCTTTGTCATTTGACTTTGCGGCGGGCCGATGTTAAAATAATATCTGTTGAATAAACCGCAACGCGGTTTATTCGCGCGGCTGCTGACGCGCAATTTCATCAAAACGGTTCAAAATGCCATTTTGATGAAATTCAGTCATTGTTTCAATGCGTATATCCCTAGATGTGGCACAACACATCAAGGGATGGCGCAAGGTTTTTGAGCGATTTCGCTCAAAAACCTTGCACTTGAACAAGGCAATTTTGCCTTGAAAGTCAAGGCTTTCAAGGCTTGGGCTTTGTTAAGTGCGCATTAAAATAAAATCAAATACTGCCCAATTCAGAACTGAAGGAGGTAACTCTGGTGGCAATGCAACTCACTGGCGAACAGCAGGCCATATTGGACGGTGCCCAGGGAGAGGTCATGGCCAAAGTCATGCGCTCCCTGGTGATGTACGGCGAGACCTTCGGCGCGGAAAAGATGGTGCCTGTCACGAGCAAATATGGGCATACGGTCATCAGCTTCGGCATAGGCGTCATGAAACCGGTGTACGACCTGTATGACCAGCTAATAGCGGCGGGGGCCCTGCCCCGGCAGAAGTTTTCGGCGGACCCGCTTCCGCTGGACAAGAACGTGCCCTCAAATCTCCTGCAGGACATAATATTCAAGGGCATAATGTACTCCCAGCAGAAGAGGTATGAGGAGCAGCTCCGCAAATTCGGACTCATGAGCGAGGACGCCTATACCTGCGCGTGCTATCTGGACGAGGTGGGCAATACCCCGGAAAAGGGCGAGGTGCTCTCCTGGGCGGAGAGCTCCGCCGTCGTATATGCCAACAGCGTGCTCGGCGCGCGCTGCAACCGCAACTCCGGCATGATTGAGCTGATGGGCTCAATAGCCGGCTGCGTGCCGTATTTCGGGCTGCTGACAGACGACGGCAGGAAGGCTGACTGGATAGTTGAGGTGCGCACGGAGAAGAGGCCGGAGGCGCAGCTCCTGGGCTCCGCCGTGGGCATGAAGGTCATGGAGCAGGTGCCGTATATACGCGGGCTGGACAAATGGCTCGGCACGGAGCTCAACGACGAGAACAGAGCCTATCTGAAGGACTTCGGCGCGGCGACGGCCTCAAACGGGGCCGTGGGGCTCTATCATATCGAAAATCTGACGCCTGAGGCAAAGGAGCAGGGCGAGAGCCTCATACGCGAGGGGGCGAAGGTCTATGTCATAGACGACGCGGAGCTGGAGCGCGTAAAGGCCGGGTATCCCTGCGTGTGGAAGGACCCGTCGGCCAAACCCAAACTCTGTTTTATCGGCTGCCCGCATCTCACCAAGGGGCAGCTCAAGGACTGGACGGACAGAATCGAGGCCGCTCTGAAGAAAAACGGCCTGGAAAAGGTGACGGTGCCCACCGTAATGACAGCCCCTCCGGCCATAGCCCGCGAATATGCCCGCAGCTGGGACGGGGCGCGCCTGGAGAAGACCGGCGTCATACTCTCCTACATATGCCCGCTTATGTACATGAATAACCCGATGAGCGGCAAGATGCCTGTGATAACATGTTCAAATACGCTGCGCACCTACACAACTGCGAAGTATTACACCGAGGACGAGATACTCGGCATGATAACGGGAGGTGTCAGGTAATGGCGAAGAGCTTCAAGGGCCGCAGCGTAGTGCCCGGGCGCTGTACGGCGGAGGCGCTGGTGTCCCACGGCGGGTTCAACACCCTGGCCAGCTTTCAGATGGCGATGATGTTCGGCGACAAAAAGGTGAAGTGCGGCGACCAGAATAACCCCGACCTCTATAAAAAGCCGATGGCCGGAAAGGCCCTCTGCCTGCCCCAGACAATAGGCTCGACTACGGGCGGGATGGTGCTTTACACCGCCTGCGCGACGGGGAACCAGCCGGCGTGCCTGCTGTTTTCCATGACCATCGACAGTCTGGCGGCCTCGGGGGCGATACTTGCCGCCAACTGGACGGACGCCGACATGCCGGTGGTGGACCAGCTGGGGGACGAGTTCCTCGACTACGTCAAGGACGGCATGCAGATAAGCGTCTCTGAGGACGGCACGGTGACTGTGGACTGACCTCATACAAATCCGGCTCCCCGCCGCGAGGCGGGGAGCCGGTCTGTACGTATTGGGCGGGGATAAGGGGCTTGTAATATGATTATCTTTCGTGAATTGCGCGAGGACGGGCTCTGCCGCTCCCTTTTTGACAAGTTTGACCGCCGGCAGAAGGCGAGGCTCTGTAAGCGCCGGGAAAACGGCAGGCGGGCTGTGTGCGAGGACCCGTTTACGTACGACTGGGATGAGGCGGATTACCGGACGCTTAAAAGCACTCTGAGAACCGGGGCTTCGTCTGCGCCGCCTTTATCGACGGCGAGTTAAAGGAATTTACCTCGGTGTATCCTGAGCTTTTTGGCGGAGAGAACCGCTGCTTCGACCTCTCAAACATACACGTTTCGGCCGACGTCCGCGGAGACGGAACGGGCGGTTCGCTCTTTCGCGCCGCAAAGCTCCGGGCAAAGGGCCATGGGGCGCGAAAGCTCTGCATCTCGACGCACTCCGTCCTGGAGATACAGAGGTTCTATGAGAAAATGGGCTGTACCGAGGCTGCGGAATATGACAGGGGGCATATCGAAAGAGAGCCCTTTGACTGCCGGCTGGAGTGCAGGCTGTAAAAGCACAGCGCCGCCTCTCGGGCGGCGCTGTGCTTTTACGCTTCGGACTGAGGGATGCCGTCCGCGTAGAGGCGGGTTATGTTCCTGAGAATCTCCACGCATTTGTCCATGCCCTCGACGGTGATGTGCTCATAGGGGCCGTGGAAAGCATAGCCGCCCGTGCCCAGATTGGGGCAGGGCAGCCCCTGCCATGAGAGCAGGGCGCCATCCGTCCCGCCGCGTATGGGCTCGATAATCGGCTTTACGCCTGCGGTCTCTATGGCTTTCACGGCGTTTTCCACCAGATGGTAGTGCTGCGGCTTTATTTTCTCCGCCATATTGCGGTACTGCTCGCGTAGGGTCACGGTGACCGTGCCCTCGCCGTATTTTTCGTTCAGGCAGGCGGCCGCGTGGAGCAGGGTCTCCTTGCGCATCTCAAATTTGGCCGGGTCGTGGTCGCGTATGATGTAGCGGGCCTCGGCCCACTCGCAGGCCCCGGCCAGCCCGGTGAGGTGGTAAAAGCCCTCATAGCCGGAGGTGTGGCGGGGCGTCTCCATTGCGGGGAGGAGGGAGTTGAACTCCCCGGCCACGAGCGCGGCATTTATCATGACGCCCTTTGCCGAGCCGGGATGCACGTTAAAGCCGCGGAAAGCTATATAGGCCGAGCAGGCGTTGAAATTCTCATAGACTATCTCGCCCTCCGGACCGCCGTCAACTGTGTAGGCGAAGTCGGCGCCGAAGAGCGGGATGTCAAAAGCCGCCGTGCCCCGCCCGACCTCCTCGTCCGGGGTGAAACAGACCGCCACGCGGCCGTGCGGCTCGCCGGAGGCTATCAGTTCCTCCAGCAGGGTCATGATCTCGGCGATTCCCGCCTTGTCGTCCGCCCCCAACAGCGTGTCACCGCCGGTGACTATGAGCGTGCGCCCGGCGAGG
>CALWYN010000058.1 GCA_944385755.1 uncultured Oscillospiraceae bacterium | reverse complement strand
GTTGTGCGGGTAGAGCCGGCAGTACGCCCTGAAGGCGTCGAGCTGGCTCGGGAACATCTGCACCCAGGAGTGCGCCATTGTCCCCGCCGCCGGCACTCCGTAGAGCTGGTCGGTCAGCACGCAGGCCGTGCCCGCGCAGCCGCCTATGTAGGCCGCCCTCGCGCCCAGCACAGCCGCGTCGGCCCCCTGGGCCCTGCGCGAGCCGAACTCCAGCACGGCGCGGCCCTCCGCCGCGCGGACAATCCTGTTCGCCTTGGTGGCAATCAGGCTCTGGTGGTTTATCTGCAGCAGCAGATAGGTCTCGATGAGCTGGGCCTCTATCGCCGGCGCGCGGACGGTGATAATGGGCTCGCGCGGGAATACGGGCGTCCCCTCCGGCACGGCCCATATGTCCCCGGAGAACCTGAAGTTCCTCAAATAGTCGAAGAAGTCCTCCGAAAAGCCCCCCCGCGAGCGCAGGTAATCTATGTCGCTCTCGGAAAAGTGCAGGTCCTGGATGTACCTGACCACCTGTTCCAGCCCCGCGGCAATGGCAAAGCCGCCCTCGTCCGGCACGTTGCGGTAAAACAGATCGAAATACGTTATCTTGTCCCTCAGCCCCGTCTCAAAATAGCCGTTGCCCATGGTGAGCTCGTAGAAATCACAGAGCATTGTGTAATTGATGCCGCCGGTATTATCCATAATGTCCTCCCCAGGTGTCTTTACACCTGATTATAGCCCATGTGTCCAGATTTTTCAATGTATTGCGCAGATTTTAACAGGCGTACATGATTTATACATAATTTCGTGTTATACTCTTTTAAAAAATATATCCCGACGGAGGTAATTCTATGACTTCTGAAAAGCCCGCTGGAAAGACCATTCCCAGCATAAGCAGCAAGCTCCGCCACCACATACTCACCGTCCCCGACGAGGCGCGCCGGGTCAGCGGCATAGTCATCAACGGCAGGCGGATGAAGACGCTGGTCTTTACCACGGACATAGCCATCATCCGAAACTGCAATGCAGACGCCGTACTGGCCGTCTATCCCTTCACACCCCAGCCCACAATCTCCGACTCCGTGCTGCGCTACTCCTCTCTTCCGGTGTTCTGCGGGGTGGGCGGCGGCACGACACAGGGCTCGCGCACCACACACCTCGCCTGGGACGCGGAAAACGAGGGGGCAATGGGCGTAGTGGTCAACGCCCCCATGAGCAACGAGAACATACGTTCCATCTGTGAAGTCATCGACATACCTCTGGTCGTCACCGTTGTGAGCGAAAAGACCAACGTCGGCGCCCGGCTGGAGGCCGGGGCCTCCATTCTCAACGTCTCCGCAGCGGCGCGCACTCCCGAGGTCGTGCGCTCGATAAGGCGCGACTTCCCGGACGTACCCATAATCGCCACGGGCGGCCCCACCCCGGAGAGCATAAAGAGCACCGTGGAGGCCGGTGCGAACGCCATAAGCTACACCCCGCCCTCCACTAAGGAGCTCTTCTCCCTCATGATGGACTATTACCGGCGCAGCGGGGAGGACGGCTGAGCTCAGATAAGCCCGTGTCCCAATTTCATATTCAGGACGCGCAGCACGCTCTCGTCGATGCGCTCCTCTGTCAGCCTCCCCCCGGCCACGGCCTGTTCCAGGGCCTCCACGGCCGGGGGGATGTCCTCCACCCCCAGAAGTATGTCGGCACCGGCCTCAATGGCCAGCACGCACCTCTCCCCCAGGCCGTAGGCGTCCAGCGCGCCCATGTCCAGAGAGTCCGTGATTATCACGCCGTCCCAGCCCAGTGTCTCCCGCAGGATGCCCGTTGTCACCGCGTAGGATATGGTCGCCGGTACGTCGTCGATCTGCGTCAGCGTGATATGTCCCACCATGACCATATCTGCCCCGGCCTCCATCCCGGCCACGAAGGGCTTGAGCTCCCCGTCCATCAGCTCCTCGAGGCTCTTGTCAACAGTTGCCGTGCCCTCGTGCGAGTCTGTATCCGTGTCGCCGTGCCCCGGGAAATGCTTCAGGCAGTTTATGACCCCGGCGTCGTCAAATCCCCTGACGGCCGCCGCCACTAGCTCTGCCGCCTGGTCAAAGTCGTCCGAATATGCCCTGTCCCCTATCACGGTGTTCTCCGGATTCGTCCACACGTCCGCGACGGGCGCATAGTCCGTGTTGAACAGGCAGCTAATCATGTCCGAGCCGATGGTGTAGGCGTTTGAATATGCGGTCTCCGCCCCCTGGTCCCTGTACGTGAACATGGGCTCGAACCAGGTCGTGCCCAGATTGTACATCAGCCTGCCCACATTGCCGCCCTCCTCGTCGGCCGAGATGAGCAGGCCAAGCTTTGAATAGCTCTGGGCGTTCGATATCATCTCCATCGTCTGCTCCCGGTCAACCAGGTTCTGCGTGGAATATATGAACCCTCCGACCGGCCATTCGGCCAGCGCGTCCCTGGTGGCCTCCCCGGCCACGGTGACGGGCGAGACTCCCATCAGCGCCTCGGGCCTGACCACCATCAGCTGGCATATCTTCTCCCGCAGCGTCATGCTCTCCAGCAGCTCCCGCGCCGGATCCGGAGTGGGCGTGGGCGTCGGGGTGGGGGCCGGCGTCGGGACGGCCGGCGCGGCGGTCTCCGTCTCGGCCGGGCCGCTCTCCGCCGAGCAGGCCGCGAGGGCCAGGCAGAGCAGTGCGAGAGCAAAAATACGGATTTTTTTCATTTTTTGTTTGACCCTTTCATCAGTCGGTGGTAATATACAGTAGCGTTATATTATACCCCCAAATCCAAAAGCAAGGAAGCGTTTTTATGACCAAAATTGATATATTTTCGGGCTTTCTGGGCGCCGGCAAGACCACGCTCATAAAGAAGCTGATAGCCGAGGCCTATCAGGGCGAGAAGCTCGTGCTTATCGAGAACGAGTTCGGCGAGATAGCCGTTGACGGCGGTTTTCTCAGGGAGGCCGGCATCGAGATACGCGAGATGAGCTCCGGCTGCATCTGCTGCAGTTTGGTGGGCGACTTTGCGGAGGCCCTGGAGAAGGTCAAGGCCGAGTACAGCCCCGACCGCATACTGATAGAGCCCAGCGGCGTCGGCAAGCTCTCCGACGTGATACGCGCCGTCCAGGATCTGGGCGATCCCGAGCTCGTCCCCGGCAGCTTCACCACCGTCGTGGACGCCACGAGGGCCAGGATGTATATGAAGAACTTCGGCGAGTTCTGGTGCAACCAGGTGGAAAACGCCGGCACGATTGTCCTCAGCCGCACCAAGGGCATGGGCGAGGCCAAACTGGCCCAGTGCGTCGAGATGCTCCGCGCCCACAACCCCGACGCCGTCATAGTCACCACCCCCTGGGACGAGCTCGACGGTAAGGTCCTGCGAGAGGCCATGGAGCGCGAGGACACACTCAAATCAGAGCTCGAGCGCCTCGCCGCCGAGGAGAGCGCGGACGGCGGCGACGAGTGCTGCGGTGAGCACGGTCACCACGACCACGACCACGGGCATGAGCATGAGCATGAGCATGAGCATGAGTCCGAGCACGAACATGAGCACGAGCACGGGGAACACTGCTCCTGCGGCCATGACCACGGGCATCACCACCATCACCACGGCCACGACGCCGACGAGGTGTTCACGAGCTGGGGCGTTGAGACGGCCCGCAAATTCACGGAGGAGGAGATCATCTCCGCCCTCACCGAGCTCGACAGCCTCCGCCTGGGGCAGGCTGTGCGCGCGAAGGGCTATGTTGACTCCGCCGACGGCCAGGGCTGGATTTATTTTGACTATGTCCCCGGCGAGCGCGAGCTGCGCCGCGGGGCCGCCGCCGTCACCGGCAGGCTCTGCGTCATAGGCTCCAACCTGGACGAGGACGGGCTGAAGGAGCTGTTCTCTCTTGGCTGAGACCAGACAGATACCCGTCTATCTTTTCACCGGCTTTCTTGAGGCGGGCAAGACCAAATTCATACAGGAGACGCTCGAGGACAGGCGCTTTAACGGGGGCGAGCCCACTCTGCTGCTGGTCTGTGAAGAGGGCGTCGAGGAGTACGAGCCGGAGGAGTTTTCCGGCCACAATGTCAGGCTCCAGCCCGTCGAAAACGAGAGCGACCTCACGGCCGAAAACCTCATTGCCTGGCGCAAAGCCGCGGGCGCGGAGCGCGTCCTGGTGGAGTACAACGGCATGTGGATGCTCGATTCCCTTTACGGCGCCCTGCCCGAGGGCTGGCTGGTGGCTCAGGAGTTCATGTTTGCGGACGCCGGGACCTTTCTGAACTACAACGCCAACATGCGCCAGCTCTGCTATGACAAGCTCAAAAGCGCCGAGCTCGTGGTATTCAACCGCTTCAGGCCGGACATGGACAAGCTGGAATTCCACAAGGTCGTGCGCGGGGCCTCCCGCCGGGCGGATATAGCGTACGAGATGGCCGACGGTAAGGTCGTCTACGACGACATCGAGGACCCGCTCCCCTTCGACCTGGACGCCCCCATAGTCGAAATAGCCGAAGGCGACTACGCCCTCTGGTACCGCGACATGAGCGAGGAGCCCAAAAAGTACTCCGGCAAGACCGTCCGCTTCAAGGGGCGCTGCATCCGGCGCAAGGGCGTGCCGGCCAACAGCTTCATCATAGGCCGCCACATCATGACCTGCTGCGAGGCGGACATCGCCTTCTCGGCGCTGATATGCAATCTCGACGGCCAGGACATGCCGGACAACGACTCCTGGGTGGTTTTGACGGCCAGGATGGACTATAAGTTCCACCGCTCCTACGGCCGCAAGGGCCCGGTCCTCACCGCCGTGTCCATTGAGCCGGCCTCGCCGCCTGACCAGCAGGTGGCAACATTCTATTGACCCAGGGGCCCGAAAGGGCCTCCTTTTATCAAGCGGCCGGACCGCCGCGCCCGCGGGTCCGCTCCCCCGCTCCGGCAAAAGAATTGACCCGGCGGGGCTTGTGTCCGCGCCGGCGCATATGTTATCCTTTATCCAGAACGAACGACAGGAGTATTGCCATGATAACAGTTGAAAATCTCAGTCTTCAATTCGGCGGCCAGGTGCTCTTTTCCCAGGTGGACCTGCAGTTTGACGCCGGCAACTGCTACGGCATAATAGGCGCGAACGGGGCCGGCAAGTCCACCTTCCTGAAGATACTCTCCGGCGAGGTGGACTCCACCGGCGGCCACGTCCACATCGACCCCAAGGCCCGCATGAGCGTCCTCAAGCAGAACCAGAGCATGTACGACGCCTACAGCGTAATGGACACCGTGATTATGGGCAACCAGCGCCTCTATGACGTGGGGAAGGAGAAGGACGCCATATACGAGAAGGCCGACTTCACCGACGCCGACGGCATACGCGCCAGCGAGCTCGAGGAGGAGTACGCCGAGCTCGGCGGCTGGGAGGCCGAGAGCGACGCGGGGCGCATCCTCCAGGGGCTGGGGGTGGACGTGCAGTTTTTTGACACTCAGATGTCCTCCATGGACCCCAGGCTGAAGGTCAAGGTGCTGCTCGCCCAGGCGCTCTTCGGGAAGCCGGACATAATACTGCTCGACGAGCCCACCAACAACCTCGACCTGCCCAGCGTCGTGTGGCTGGAGGACTTCCTGATGGACTATGAGGGCACGGTCCTGGTCGTCAGCCACGACCGCTATTTTCTCAATAACGTCTGCACACACATCGTGGACATAGACTACGGCAAGATAAAGATGTACGTCGGCAACTACGACTTCTGGTACGAGTCCAGCCAGCTCATACAGAAGCTGGTCAAGGACCAGAACAAGAAGGCCCAGCAGAAGATTGAGGAGCTCCAGAGCTTTATCCGGCGCTTCAGCGCGAACAAATCCAAGTCCCGCCAGGCCACCTCGCGCCGCAAGCTGCTGGAAAAGATAAGCGTGGAGCAGCTGCCCGCCTCCTCCCGC
Organism: uncultured Oscillospiraceae bacterium; assembly: GCA_944385755.1. Lineage (GTDB taxonomy): Bacteria > Bacillota > Clostridia > Oscillospirales > Oscillospiraceae > Scatomorpha. The sequence continues at coordinate 4,374 of CALWYN010000058.1, read as the reverse complement.
CGCTATCCCTGGGTGGGCTTCAAGGCCGAGCGCGAGCCCGGGAAGGACCGCCTTTTCGTGACGGACCTGTGCAAGAGCGTGGACGGCGTCCCGCTTTTGAAGGACGTCAGCTTCATCATGGGCCGCGAGGACAAGATAGCCGTCATCAGCCGGAACGAGCTGGCGGTCACCATGCTCTTCAAGCTCCTCATGGGGGAGGAGGAGCCGGACTCCGGCAGCATAAAGTGGGGCGTCTCCACCACCCAGGGCTACATGCCCCAGGACAACAGCGCCTTTTTCGACGGCTGCGAGCTCTCGATAATGGACTGGATGCGCCAGTTCTCCGCCGACAAGCGCGAGAGCTACCTGCGCACCTTCCTGGGCCGGATGCTCTTCAGCGGCGACGAGGTGTATAAGAGCGTCAACGTCCTCTCCGGCGGAGAGCGCGTCCGCTGCATGATAAGCAAGCTCATGCTCTCAGGGGCCAGCGTGCTGCTGCTCGACCAGCCCACAAACCATCTGGACCTGGAGAGCATCGCCGCTCTGAACAACGGCCTCGCGGCCTTCCCGTACAACGTCATATTCTCCAGCCACGACCACCAGCTCACTCAGACCGTCGCCAACCGCATAATCGAGATAAACCTCGACGGCTCCATCACGGACCGCAGTTGCACCTACGACGAGTACATGCACATATCCGAGGCGGGTCCGGCCGCCGGATAAAGCGAAAACCGCCCCATTCGGGGCGGTTTTTTGCAGCGCGGCCTCTACTGCCGCCTCTTCTTCACAGGTATCCACACCTCATAGGCCGTGTCCAGCGGGTCCGGGTTGAAATACACCTCCACGTCCGGCCCGTCGGCGAACTCATAGCCGGAGGTGGGCAGCCACTCCGTCACGACGCGCCTCTCTATCTCCTGTATGGATTTCCCCGTCCCGGAGCCGGGGAACACAGCCCAGGTGAAGGCCGGGACGATATACTCCTCCAGCCCTCCCGCCCCGGCCGATGAGGCAACGGCTATGTAATAGCGCCACTCCTCCCCGTCGCCGCAGGCGCAGACGCCGAGCACGCCCTGCGGCTGCCCGTCCATCAGCGAAATAATCCTCTCGAGCGTCCCGTCCTCCACCGCTTTCTGCCACATCTGCGGCACCTCGACGAAATTCTGCTCTATTTCCCTGCTCATCGGATGCGACCTGCCGACTATGCGGAAGGCCTCTCTGGTCTCAATGCGGTAGTTCATCTCCTGCGCCCCTTTTACGGTCAATTTGAATGTAATGGGCGGGAATGACTTCACCGGCGCGCCCTCGCTCCTGACGGACGACGGGCTGGCGCCCTGGACCGACTGAAAGGCCCGGTTGAACGCGGTGGGCGAGGAGTAGCCGTATTTTGCCGCCACGTCGATGATTTTTGCGCCGCCTCCCTGCAGGTCCACCGCCGCCAGGGACATTTTCCTCCGGCGTATATACTCCGACAGCGGAATGCCGGCCATGTACGTGAACATCCTCTGGAAATGATAGGCCGAGCAGCAGGCTATCCGCCCGAGCTGCTCATAATCTATGTTGCCGGTGAGGTTTTCCTCTATGTACTGCACCGCCTCGTTCAGCCGCTCTGTCCAGTCCATTTTCATCTCCCCCATTTACGATTCCATTCTAACATCCCCCGTGGCCCAAGTCCTCTCTTTCCCTGCACGAAAAAGAGAGCACAAATTGCCGTCGCTGCCGGGATGTGGCCAACCATCCATCTGTGGGCGTCCCATTCGTGCCCCGCGAATGAAAAGGGGCCCGGCGCCGATCGGCGCCGGGCCCCAGCTTTTTGAATTTCAATTCCGCTCAGGAATTGTGCGCTCCCGGGCCCCGCTTCTGCCGCGCCAGGCCCGGCGGTTTGCTCTCCGCGCCTATTTGTCCTCGCTGAGCATCTCGGTGAACTTCGCGAAGGTCTCAGGGATTGGGAGCTGCTGCGGGCACACGGCCGTGCAGCTGTGGCAGGCGATGCAGGCGCTCGGGCGCTTGTCCTCGGGCAGGATCTGCAGGTTCATAGAGGTTATGAAGCCCCTGCCGCTGTAGGAGAACTCGTTGTAGAGGCTGATGAGGTGGGGGATATCCAGGCCCATCGGGCAGTGGCTCACGCAGTAGTGGCAGGCTGTGCAGGGCAGCGCGCCGTTCGCGAACAGGGAGCGGCCCACATCCGTTATGGCCTTGAACTCCTCCTCGCTGAGCGGCCTGTCCTCGTCCCAGATGGCGACGTTTTCCTCGGCCTGCTCCATGGCGCTCATGCCGGAGAGCACCATCGTGACTCCCTTCACGCTCTGCAGGAAGCGGAAGGCCCAGGCTACCGTGCTCTCATCCGGGCGCAGGGCCTTGAGCCGGCTCACGGCCTCCTCCGGCAGGTTCACCAGCCTGCCGCCGCGCACGCCCTCCATGACCCAGACCGGGATGTTGCGCTCGTTCAGCAGCGCGACCTTCTCTTCCGCGCGCTGCAGGCTCCAGTCCACGTAGTTGAGCTGTATCTGGCAGAACTCCATATGCTCGCCGTAGGCGTCGAGGAAGCGGCGGAGCACGGGCAGGGCGCCGTGACATGAGAAGCCGAGGTGCCTTATGCGCCCGTTCCTCTTCTGCTCCATCAGGTAGTCAAAAATGCCGTACTGCGGGTCCAGATATTCCTCTATGTTCAGCTCGCAGACGTTGTGGAAGAGGTAGAAGTCGAAATAGTCCACGCCGCAGCGTTCAAGCTGCTCTTCAAATATCTCCTTCACCTTCGGCATGTTCGAGAGGTCGTAGCCGGGGAACTTGTCGGCCAGATAATAGCTCTCGCGCGGGTATTTGCTGAGGGCCCTGCGCACGGCGACCTCGCTGTTGCCGTTGTGGTAGCCCCAAGCGGTGTCGAAATAGTTGACTCCGTGCTCATAGGCGTAGTCAATTATGCGCTCTGCCTCGGCGAAGTCGACCTTGCCGTCGTCCCCGTCGATGACGGGCAGGCGCATGTTCCCCATGCCGAGCCCGCTGAGTTTCATGCCCTGAAAATCCCTGTATATCATGCGATCCCCTCCGGTATGTATTATGTTTGGATTATACCGCACATCTGCCCACATTTCAAATACCAATAACGTATCGCCCGCCATACGCTCCGCCTATGCCGGAGCGGCTCTTGACTCCCCCGCCGCGGCGCGCTATACTCATGGCATGGAAAACAAGCTCGATATGACAAAAAAGCGCCTGTCCGAGCTCTCGCAGAGGGCGGAGCGCCGCGGCATAGTGACCTCTTCCGAGTTTCTCACCCCGGCCGAGCAGGCCGGGCTGCTCTCGCTGCGCCCCGGCCCGTTTGAGCTCGACGGCGGCTATCCGGGTGCTGAGCGCCGCGCGGCGGTCTTTCTGCCCTGGGAGGGCGCGGAATGGGCCTCTCCCGTCGCCTGTCTGGAGGTCTCTCCGGTCTCGGCCAGATTTGCCGAGGAGCTGGGGCACCGGGACTGCCTGGGCGCGCTCATGTCGCTCGGCGTGCGGCGCGAGGTCTTGGGCGACATAGTTCCCGTCGGGGGAAAGCTGTACGTCCTGTGCCTGGAGTCTATCTCGGGATACATCGCCGAAAACCTGAGCCAGATCCGCCACACCAGCGTCCGCGCCGTCCCCGCGGCGGGGGTGCCCGAGCCCCCTGAGCCCCCTGAGGAGAGCTCCGTGGTCGCGGCCTCCGTGCGCCTGGACGCCCTGGTCGCCGCAGTCTACAAGCTCTCGCGCTCGGAGGCCCAGCGCCTGTTCGAGCGCGAGCTCGTGCTGGTCAACTCCCTGCCGGCCAGGGGCCCCGCGGCGCAGCTGCGCCCGGGCGACGTGGTCTCCGTCCGCGGCCACGGCCGCTTCGCCTACTGCGGCCCCCGGCGGGAGACACGCAAGGGCCGGCTGCGAGTCCGCGTGCGCATATACTGAGCCCGCCATGAGGCATTTCTCCTATTACCTGTATGAGAACTTCGACGCCGCTGCCGCGGCGGACAATCCGCTCAATCCCCGGGCCATTTTGGGCGCGTCCGCGGACCCCATCCTCGCTCGCGTGGCGGATTCTCCCACGGGGGAGTGCGGCATGGCCTCCTGCCTCCGCGATTTCGGCGCCGGGCCGGTCAGGCAGCTGGCAGACGCCGGTGTGCTGCGTGAGGAGCAGCAGATACTCTATTTTGACTGCCCGGTATTCCTCCGCGAGGACGCGCCCGCCCTGCTGGACTGGGGCCGGACCTCCGCCGCGCGCCTTGTCGGACTGCTGGAACCCGCCCTGCCGCGGCTGTACGCCCTCTGTTCCGGCATTCAGAACGGGTTCCCAGTGGAACTCAACCTCTATCATCTCCTGTGCGGCAGGGTGTTCGACGGCCTCTTTTTCGACTATCTGCGCTCCCGCGGCGCCCTGGCGACCTCGCGCCC
>CALWYN010000057.1 GCA_944385755.1 uncultured Oscillospiraceae bacterium | reverse complement strand
GCAATCCCTGCTTGAATTAAAGCTGATCAACGGAGTGGAGCGCCACCCGGGCGCTGTGACTATGAATCCATCGCAGATGAAAGACATAAACCTTTATCACGCGGCGCAAAAATTTTCCGAGTGCGCCGAGCAAATAGCTAACGGAAGTAAGTGAAGCCTGCCTCATTTATAAGCTCTGCCCTGAAACCCTTTTTCCCATTTGCGGCTACTGACGCACCTGAGAGCGGGGGGTGTGGGCGTATGCATACCCCTCCGGTGTCCCTCCTCTGCACGCCTGATTTTCGGCGGGACTATAGAGTGACAACAAGCCAAAAGAGTGACTTTAGCGGGACTGTTTGCACAAAATCTACAGCGAATTACAGAAAGTTACAGAACGATATATAGTGTATCATGTGTCTATATCGCTCATTATTGTCTATATATAGTGATAGTATAACAAACCACAGTGCATAACAGTAAATATATGCCCTAACTCATAACCCGAAGGTCGATGGGTTCAAATCCCTCCCCCGCAACCATCTGGGGTGGACACTTTAGATGTCCACCCCGTTTTTGTCAGTATTCATGCGGGTTTGGGGCTTTTTAGAGCCCAAAATCCAAAATGATTTTCCATAGATACCTTTTCCATTAGATGGTAAAATTAAGGCTTTATACGAGATGAAGCGGGGCTTCCGCCTGATTTTTCAGGCCGGAGGCCCCGCTTTTTGCGTTCTGCGGCCCTCATCCGAACTGCTCGGATATGTATATATCGGCTCTGTCCTGTATTATTGCACAGGTTTCCCCGGCGGACCTGGCCCCGGCGAAGTAAACACCCGCCTCGTCCGTGACTATGTCCAGCAGCGTGTCGTCGCAGCCGTAGACCGCGCTGGCTGTGTTTATGAGCGCCATTGCCGCCTCCACGTCAGCCCCGGTGGGGATGCGGCTTTTCACTTCCAGCAGGGTCTGCTCGCCGTCGGAGCCGAGCAGTATGAAGGTGCTTGTCATCTCCCCGTAGTCCTGCCAGTAGAGCAGCTTGCTTCTAAGCGCAGCACGCATTTCGGACTCGACCGAGGACAGCGTGTTGCCGTAAGGCAGGTCGCCGAGCACAAAGTTCAGGAAGCCCTCCGCCTCCTCGCGCTGCGCCGTCGTTGCGGAGACGCCGATGCGGCACTCCGAAACGATCGCCACGGCGCCGCCGTCCGCCGAGGGGAAGCCGAGCTGCGCGCAGCCGCCTGGGATTGCGCCCTCCTCCATGCAGAGCGTCACGGCGAGATTGGCATTGCCATACTCTATCGCGCCCAGCTGACGGCCGGCGCATACCCGGGCCAAATCGACATTCATGTCGGACGTGTAACTCTCCGGCAGCGCCGAGGCGTACTCCAGCAGCGCGGCGAACTCCGCGCTGTCAAAGCGGGCCTCGCCGTCAATATAGCTGTTCCCGTTGAAGGCCAGATAGTACTCGAGGAACATATTCCGGCTCATGTTCGGGTCGAATACTGGCAGGCCGGTCTCGCTGTACAGCCTCAGCATGTCCCAGGGCGTCCATTGCCCGTCGGGGACGTATTCCTCGGAGATGGCGCAGTACATGATCTCAAACCGGGGCACGAACTCATAGACACCGCCGTCGGAGTTGGTGCAGGCGTTTATGACGCCCTCGGCAAAACCCGCGTCACGTACAAAGCCGCCGAGGTCTGCAAGGCAACCGCGCCGCACGAGCAGCTCCTTCGGCAGCAGGGTGAGGTCGTAGAGGTCGGGCGCGTTTCCGGCGGCGATCTCGGCAACGAGCCGGCCGATGTCGCTCTCGCCGTAATAGCTTATCTCGATGATGCAGCCGGTGTTGAGGCTGTTATAGCCATTAACATGGTCCCGCAGTTCCGTGTCCATGGCGGCGGCCAGCTTTAAGACCTTCAATTCGGTGCCCGTCGGCAGCTCATGCGAGATGTAGAGATCGGTTCCGCGTATGCCCGCGTAAGCGTCTTCCGAGAGCCGGGCGCTTATGCTCACACTGCTCAGGCCGGTATTGACGCGCTGTTCCAGTTCGCCCCTGCGGTAGTCGAGGGCGCAGAGCCAGCCGCCGGAGTATACATACAGCTCGTCCCCGCCCCAGCCGCAGAGGGGGTAGAAGCTTTCGAATTCCTGCGGGTACTTCTCATACTCCGAGAGGTCGAAGCGAAACTCGATTACAGCGGAGCCTCCCGGCGGCGTGCCGCAGGCGAGGATGTCGCCCTCCGAGTTGTAGTAAAAACGGTACTGCGTTCCGTTGTTGTCCATGAGCTTTCCTGCCCGGCCATCGTAGCCGACAAAGCAGATGCCACCGAACGTGTTCACCAGATAGCCGCCTTCGCAGGGGATAAAATCGTAGATGGTCGGGTAGTCGCCCTCATAGGCGGCGGAGAGGCTGACCTCGTGGATGAGCTCAAGGTCCGCGCTGTACTCGCGGATGAACAGCTCTGACATGCCATCGTCATAAGAGCGCCTTATGCAAAAGGCCAGCCCGCGCTCCGGCGTCACTTGCGGGTATCTGAAAGTGCCCTCGTCGTATTCGAGCGGCACCGGCGTGGGCAGCTCCGTCTCGGGGTCAAGCCTGTAAATGGCTTTTGAATAGTCGTCATGGCTCTCCAGGAGCAGATAGACGTCCTCGCGCCCGACGGAGAGCACTCTGCAGGCCGAGTACGGCTCCGGGATAGCTATCTGCTCCTGAGCGTACATTCCGCTTCCCTCCTCCACAACGCGCACTTCATTCGCCGCCGGCGGGGCTTCCGTGCCCGGCTCAGGCACCGTGCCGCAGGCGGAAGTGCTCAGGATCAGCATAATAGAAAGTGTGAAGGAGCTTATTCTCTTCATTTGACAATACCAATTAACCAGAATCATTCTGAAGGCACGTTGTAATACGTGATGCTTAATAATGTGCGCAGCGGCAGGCTGCCGATGATAAAAGCCACCCGCTGCGCACATCGGGTTTATTTTTGCGCGCCGCATATTGAAGCGTATTATTCAACATACTCGATGGTTTCCGCTATTTCAAATAAACCTGTCTCATCAAGGCAATTGGATGTGATTGTGATAAACGCATTAAACTCATCATCTGCCAGAGTCATAATTGTTTCGCTGCCTCTGCCAATAAGTAATCCGTCAAAAGTATTAATTTCGATTTCTTTGACGTATTCAGCATCTTCAGTGTTCACGTCAAGTTCCGCGTTTTGGCCTTTATTTGCAGTAATGTCTATATATGAATCATCGCCGTCAGTGTAGTAGTGCCGCCAGGCTCTGCTGGTTTCGCTGCTGCTTTCGAGCATAAAGCCATATGGTATACCGCCATACGTGTAATTGCCCAACGAAATTTCGCCTTCACTGTCCAGATCATCGGACCGAGTATCCGCCAGCCGCAGCGTCGTCGCCGCATCGGACACTTCCATAAGCAGATTTAAAACCCCGGCCCTCACCGATGGAAATGCCGCATAAGCCGACGTGAACAGCACCAATACTGTCAGGACAACAACGGCTGCCGTGCTCAGCGCCTTATATGTTTTCCTTCCCAGCTGCCTGTATCTTTTCTTTCGGCAGGCCCTGGCTATTGCCTTAAGGCAGCGCCTGTCCATCTCCGGCGGCACGGAGAATTCGGGATTATTTTTCAGCTGCTCGCACTCTTTCTCCATCTTCTCGCCCTCGTGCTCTATTATACCTTCCATGAGCAGCTCAAAGAGGGCGTTTTCATAGTTTTCCACAAGCTGCTCATGCCGGGTCATAACTCACTCCTCCTTCCCTCATCATTTCAAGCGCCCTGCGCCTGGCCCGGGTCAGTTTCATCCTTATGCTGTCGGGACTGCAGCCAAATTCCTCTGCCAGCTCCGCGTCGCTCATGTGAAGTATGTACCTGCCCGCGAGCAGCTCTCTCGTGTCCCCGGGCAGCGTGTCCCAAACCCTGATAAACTCTTGCTTCTTTTCATCCATTATGATCACCTCTTCCGGCAGCGGCGCATCATCCGGAACACGCTCGGTTTTATAACTGTCGTCCATACTCATCAGACGCCTGCTCTCTGCGGCCTTTTTGCGAAGGCGGCTTATAGAGGTGTTTCTGACGGTATAGATGATGTAGGCCCTCAAAGCGCAGCCGCCGAATGACCTCAAAAGCTCCTCCTTTTCAATAAATTTTATAAAAGCATCATGGATCAAATCTTCAACGATGCTCAGGTCATCAATGTACTTTAAGCCCTCCCTGACCATAATCGGCCTGTAGAGCATATAAAGCTCTGTAAAGAACTGACGGCTGTCTCCGCTATCACACATTGCCATTATGGCAAACATCGCACCTCACCACCCCACAGGCATTCTCTGTTTATATCTCCCTATAATAAAAGACGCAGCAGGAGCGAAATTGCAACACGGATGTAAGATTTTTTTGCGCCGGGCTGCAATCGGTTCCGCCGCGGCCTAAGTTCCATACCCGCTCCTTCCCAACGCGTGAAGGGCGCCACGGCTGTAGAGTGTTATACATTCTGAGGACGGCCTCACATGGATACGGCGAGAGCGCCCTGTTGACACATCCGGCGAATTTCGCGGCACTTATTTTTCCTGGCATCGGCCCGCAAAAAAGCGTTTGGCCTGCCGGCGGCAGGCCAAACGCTCTGCTTTCCCCATCGGAGGGTGCGTAAAAATATTTATTGACGACTTTCCCCAATCACGAGTGCCCGCAATTTTTCAGGGCAAGGTGTACTCCCTGAAGCTTTCCAGCATCTCCTCCACCACCAGGGCCGGCCCGTCAGCGGGGTCGAGCCCCGCATCCACCAGCGTGGCGTTTGCCCACTGAGACTCGCCGGCCTCTCTAATCAGCAGATGTTTGCCTGCGTTGTAAAGCTCGCAGAAGCACCAGCCCAGGCCATACTGTTCAAAGGTCTCCACCATTGTACTCTGATAAGCGGCCACTGTCCCGATGTCCCAATCGGCGTCGGCAAAAACGCCGAACTCCCCAATCATAAAGCCGACTCCGTGGCTCTCGGCAATTTCCTGATAGGGCCTGATCGCATTGTTATAGATATCCTCAGGGGAAACCACTGTGTTTTCGCTGTTGCTGTAAGTTCCGTCGGAATGGATCGTAACAGGCATTGGCGCCGGGTCATCCTCCTGATCGCTGCTGAATATCACAGCGGTGCGCCCGGCAGAACCGTCTATAATAACCGTGTCGATATGGGCGTCCTCGTCCCTCGCCCAGATCTCCACTTCGGCGGCGTCCGCCGGGATCTGAACGGTGAGCATCTCTTCCCCGTACCAGCACTCGCCGTTTTCATCAGGTACGCTGTCCGGCATCTCGAAGCTCCTCAGCAGTTCTCCGTCCGCCAGCACCTCCACACGGGCATTGGGGCCGGATTTGCCCACATGGATGGACAGCTCACTCCCGCCAATCTCGCCTTGCAGGGTCAGCGGCGCATTCCGGGTGGAAATCTGCCAGGCCGGCAGGATGGGCATGGGCCAGCAGGGGGTGAAGTAGCTTCCGCTGCCGGCGCCGGTGTCGCCGGTGCTGATATTCTGCGGGTAATAGGGGTGGCAGCCCACGGACAGCCCCAGGGAAGTGGTGACCTCCATCCACTCCACGCCAGGATTTCCGGCGAAAGAGTGGAGCAAAACCCGCTCCCCGTCTATCTCCCGGATGGCTGCGACCATCTCCCCCAGCTTCTCCGCCTGATAGTCGAAGTCGTCTCCGTCCGGCTCAATCTCGTTGCTCAGGTCAAATGTGAGATAGCGGCTGGGGATGCCGGCATAGCGCCGGGCCAGCATGGTCCAGTAGTCGCTGATAATTGCCCACTCGGCATCGTTTTCCGGCATCATGTTCTCCGGCATATCGTTGGGTTCGTCGATCTTGCAGTTTCCGCTCTCATCAAGATAGAAGCCCATGGAAATCTGTATATGCACTCCGTGCCCTATGCTCCAGGCGATGAGCTGATCCAGCTCTTTCAGCTCGTTTTCGTTGACCAGCCGCCCGTCCTCCGGGTAGTCCGGGAAGCGGAGGGTGTCAAAACCGTAAAAGAGGCGCAGGAAGTTAAAGCCGTTTTCCTCCAGAAAGTCCAGATCGGATTCCCGGAAATCCCGGTAGATATGCCGCCCGTCCTTACAGCAGCTCAGTCCAACCCCCTTCCATTCAGAGGGCAGTTGTGCGTGGTTCACTTCGGGAAGGTCTGTTTCAGCGGCCAGCAGCGCGTCAGTTATAATGGAGTGGTCATAGCCGCCCACCTCTGTCACCGGGAGATAGGATGGCTCCGGCTCAGTGATTTTGGCGTTGGACTCTATCAGCCGGGTCAGTGCCCGCACTGCGTCCTCCCGGCTCACATCCTGATCAAAGCCATAGGTCCAATCCTCCTCCGGCTCAAAGGGCAGCAGTCCGGAGACCACTGAGGGAGTCTTCTCAAAATGCCAGGCCGCGTGGTCGAAGATGGAATAGTCCAGATTGCCGTCATAGCCGTCGGCATAGGCGTCCTGCCAGTTGGGGAACAGGTCGTAATCCCGGGTCACGCCGGCCCACCAGTCCTCGGTGCTGGAGACACTCTCCCAATCCACCCAGCCGCTTTCATCCCGATCTATCCCCATAATAATGGACGCCTCAAACATGGCCAGGAGCGCGTCATCCCGCTGCACAGGCTCTTCAGACGTCAGCGCGGCCGCGGCCAGTTCCTCCCATGCCGGGACCAATTCCTCTCCCCGCATGGCAACCACCCCGGTCAGCAGGCCACAAAACTGACCGTAGGTGACCGTCGCATCCAGGTTGGTCAGCTCTTCGGCCGATACGAGTCCATAAGACACCGCTCGTTCCAACTCATCGTCCAGAGCTGTGGGTACGGCCGGACTGGAATCAACCGAAGGTTCCGTCCCGCCGCAGGCCGTCAGTGAAAGCATCAATGCAAAGGACAGGAGCGCAGAAAGCATTCGCTTCATGATAAATTCCTCCTGAAGAGCAGGTTTCGCGGAGTTTTTATCATTTTATCAGACCTCTTCACAGCATGTCAATTTTTATCGTGGACAGGCGAGGCCGCGGGCCCTTGCGCCTCCGGATTTCCCGGCGGACGTTTAAAAGGGGCCGGCCTTCCCTTTGACGGGAAGGCCGGCCTTTTTTATACTGTTTCTTACTCCTGTGTGAAGGTCACGCCGGTGAAGTCCTGGAAGTAGCCGGACGGGTGCGGCACATAGCCCTCGACATAGGAGGCCGTTCCGTCTATCGTGTCGGTCTGCCACAGCCATACCCAGGGGCAGGCATCCCATATGAGCTCCTGCACCTCGGTGTAAATCTCAAGGCGCTTCGCCTCGTCGGTCTCGGCGCGGCCCGCCTCCAGCAGGTCGATGACATCCTGGTCATAGAACTGGATTCTGGCGGAGTTGGCGGTGCCGGACTCGGAGTTGAAGGTCTGATAGAGGCCGTAATCCGGGTCGCCGGTGGTGGTGCCCCAGCCGGCCATGAACATCTCGTACTCTCCGGGCACAAAGGAGGCCAGAGTGGCCATGTCGCGGACGGCTATCTCCGACTCTATGCCGACTTCGGCCAGCTGGTTCTGCATGATTTCAAAGATGTCTATGCGCTGGCGGTTGTCGTTGGTCACGAGATATATCTTCTGGGGCAGTCCGTCTTCATAGCCCGCCTCGGCCAGGAGCTCCCTGGCCTTTTCCGGGTCATAGTCGTAGGGCGGCAGCTCGGTGTTGGCGCCCCAGACCTGGGTGGACATGGGGGCGGACTGGCGCTCGCCATAGCCCTCGTAGACCGTCTCGCCGATGGCCTGATAGTCACATGCGTAGTTGAGCGCCTGGCGGACGCGCACATCGTTGAAGGGCTCGACGCTCGTGTTCATCTGTATTCCGGTGGTGGAGAGGCTGGCGTAGACCAGCACGTTGACGTCGGGGTTGTCCTGGAGGCGGGTGCCGTCGTTGGGAGCGAGGGAGAGGGCGATATCGACGCCGCCGGTCTCCAGCTCAATCGCGCGGTTGGCGTTTTCGGGGATGACGCGGAAGGTCATCTTGCTGAAGGCGGGCTTGTTGCCCCAGTACTCCTCGTTGCGCTCGAACTCCAGGCGGTCGCCGGAGACCCAGTTGGTCAGCTTGAAGGGCCCGGTGCCGCAGGGGGTGGTGCCGATGTCGCCGCCCGCCTCTTCAACCGCCTTCTGGCTCACGATGCAGATGGAGGGCAGGGCCAGGTTGGACAGCAGGGGGACAAAGGGATAGAAGGTCTTGAGCTCCACGGTGTATTCGTCTATCGCGCTGGAGTTCTCAATGTCTATGCAGTCGATGAAGGAGCTGACCTTGGGGTTCTCCAGGGCGCGGCTGAGGGAATAGATGACATCCGCCGAGGTCATAGTCTCTCCGTTGTGGAATTTGACTCCCTGCCTCAGGTTGAGCACCAAGGTGGTGTCATCGGTGAACTCCCAGCTCTCGGCGAGGCCGGGCCCTATGTTCATCTCCGCGTCCTGTATCAGCAGCGGGTCATAGACCTGGCGGATTGCCAGACTGGAGGCGCTGTCGTTCTGGTCAGAGGGGTCCAGGGTCACGGGCTCGGCGGAGATTGCCACCAGGAGCTCGTCCTTACCTCCGGCGGAGTCCTGCGATCCGCAGCCGCTGATGCACATCAGGACCATCGCGGCGGCCAGAACCAGTGCAAATAGGCTTCTACTCTTCATTTTTTCCTCCTTTTTCATTCCGTTTTCTGCGCAATTGCTTCTATCTCCACCAGGCAGCCGTTGCCGAGGTCCCCGATGGGGATCAGCACCCTGGCCGGCCTGTGGGTCCCAAAGAATTTCGCATACTCGTCATTGATGTCTCCCCAGAAAGCCCCGCTGGTCGTATAAATGGTACATTTTACGACGTCCTCTTTGCGGCAGCCGCCCAGATGCAGGACCTTCTCCACATTTTCCAGCGCCGCCCGTGTCTGTTCGCGGATGCCGCCTTCCGGCAGTTCTCCCTGTTCATTCCTGGGCAGCTGGCCGGAGACATAGAGTGTGCCGCGGTCAATAACGCCTGGGGAATAGTGGGCTACGGAGTTGCGCGACTGCTCAGTTTCTAGGCATTTCATGACATCTCTCCTCTCTTATTTCACAGGCCGTTTAAATGCAACGGCGAATGAGTTCCGCTTTCGGCGGGAAAGCCCGGCCCGGGCGCGTCCGGCCCGCCCGGCGGCCGGTCCCGTCACTCCGTTATCAGATTGGGCACTTCCCGGACCAGCTCGTCATATTTAATGCCGTTCGAGGTCATGACGCAGAGGACCCTCTCGTCCCCACTGAGCCAGCCCTTTTTCCGGAGCTGCTCACAGGCCGCCAGCGTCGTCGCGCCCTCCGGATTTACAAACAGCCCCTCGCTTTGGGCCATGTGCCTCCAGTGGCGGACGGTATCCTCCTTGCTCACGGCGACCGCCGTCCCGCCGGTCTCCCTCAGTATGCCCAGCAGGAGCCTGTCGGCGAAGGCCTTGGGGGCGGACAGGCCGCCGGGTATCACGTCCATGGGGCCGCTCCACACCTCGCAGGTGTCCCTGCCGGCCTCGAAGGCCTGCACCACGGGGCAGCAGCCCTCATACTGCACGCTGACCATGCGGGGCATTTTGTCGGCGAGGCCCAGCTCCATCAGCTCCTGAATGGCCTTATGTATCCCGATAATGCCCACTCCTCCGGCCGTGGGGAACAGTATGACGTCGGGTACCTCTCCGCCGAACTGCTCGACTATCTCATATCCTATGGTCTTTTTCCCCTCCACCCGGTAGGGCTCGTGCATGGTCCTCACGTCGAACCAGTCCGGATGCCTCTCCATGCTCTCGCTCACCTTGCGGCCCAGAATGGTGGTGTGCCCCTGGCACATGTTGACGTCCCCGCCCACGATGGCGCACTCCTTCTGATTGGCCTGCACCGCCTTGGCGGTCATGTAGATGTGGGCATTGAGCCCGCCGCGCCTGCAATACGCCGACCAGGCCCCGGCGCCGTTGCCGCCGCTGTCCATCACGATGTCCGTGACGCCGAATTCCCTGAGCACGGAGATGGCCACCGAGGCCCCGCGGGTTTTGAAGCTGGAGGAGGGGTTCTGCCCCTCGTCCTTGACGTAGAGGTGCTCCAGGCCGGCATAGTTCCCCATCTTCGGAACCTCGAGCACCGGGGTTCCGCCCTCTCCCAGGGTCACAATATTGGCGGTGTCCTTCACTGGCAGCAGCTTGTGGTAGCGCCAGATACCCCCAAAGCCGTTGTCAAACAGCGCCTCGTCCCTTTTTGCCCGCTCCAGATCGTAGCGCGCCAGGAGCGGCGAGCCGCAGGAGCAGAGGTTGTGGGGCCTGTCCGCCGGATAGGTCTTACCACAGGCCGGACAGATCACATCAAGCAGATAGCTCATGGTGTCCCTCAATTCTTTAATTCAGTCTAGGTTGTGTTCAACGGTAATCGAGCAGGCCCGAGCAGCGGACGACCTCAATCCCGTGGCGCTCCTCCAGCACGCGGAGTATGCCGTTCATGCCTATGGAGTCGCTGGAAATGTGCCCCGCCACCAGGATGTTGCCAATGTTCTGCTCTTTGACCGCCTCAATCACGTCGTCCGGGCAGTGCATCATGACGAGAGTGCCCACCCCGGCGGCGAAGAATGCGCGGATCACGTCGGGACCGCCGGTGGTGCCGCCTGAGAACTGCACCAGTATCTTCCCGGCATAGCTGTCCCCGCTGCCCACCCGTATCACGGGCCCGGACAGGCAGTTCCTGTATTCAGGGATGGTGAGCAGCGCGTCCACCACCGTGCTCAGCCTGGTGTGGGGCCGTCCCCCGAACCGCTGGTCGAGGAAATCCTGTACCGTCCTCTCGGCCACCAGGTCGGCGGGCGTGTGGCAGGCGACCATGCCCAGCCCGAGCATCCCGGCGGCGTCCGCGGAGCGGGTGACATTCAGGGCGTGGAACCTGCGGATGCACTCGCCATAGCGTTTTTTGCACAGGGCCTTCTGGGCCTTGTTTATGGGCACGCCCGCCCTCACCATCTGCGGGATCTGGTCCAGCAGCACCTCGGAAGAGCCCATACGCGGGCGGCCGCCCGTGGGGTGGTGGAGAAATACGGTATCGATTCCCAGCTCCCTCGCCAGCAGCATTTCCGACTCGGTGATGTCGATGCCTGTGAGGATGCGTTTGACCTCCTCCCTGGGGTGTACCACGCCGGAATCGGCCGGGACATAGTCCAGGCCCGCGCATTCCAGCGCCACCTGGAGCATCTCCTGCGTGTTCATGCTACGCCTCCTCCCTCACATTGATAACCCCGGACATGCGCAGGACCTCTACCCCCTGCCCCTCCAGATAGGACAGCAGGGCGTTGATGCCGATGGAGTCGGCCGTGACATGTCCCATGACGGCGATGTTTCCGATATTCTGGTCCCTTACGGCGGAGATAACGTTCTCCGCGGCGTAGGGCAGGATCAGCGTCCCCACTCCCGCCTCAAAGAGCTCCAGGGATATCTCCGGGTACTCCGCCGCCTCATGCGAGAACAGCACAACCGCCTTGCCGGCGTAGTCGTCCGGGGCGCCCACATACAGCGCCGGGGGCGAGATGCTTTTGCGGCTCTCGGGGAGCTGCATCAGACCGTCCATAATGTCAGCCAGGCGCGGCTCCTGAACGGCGGCGAGATGCTCGCCCAGGGCGCTCTGGACTATGCGCGACCCCACGATGCAAAGCGGGGTGTGCAGGCTCATAAGCGGCATGGAGATCAGCCTCGCTATGGACGGGGCGCGGTCGTAATTGCTGGAGTTCCCCTGCCGTCCGCGCCGGACCTTGTCCTGAATCGTGTGGATTATCTTGCCCGCGGGGACGGGTGGCACTCCCAGTTCAATCATCCGCTCCAGCAATATCTTCAGGCTCCGGTAGCCGTCGAGGCAGCCCGGGGCAAAGGTGGGGTGGTGGGCAATCACCATGTCGGCCCCGGCCTCCTTGGCGAGCATCAGCTCCGCCGTGGCCACGTCCATGCCCGCCGCCACCCGTTTAATGCCGCTGGCGTCGAGCGCCACGGCCGAGTCCTCCGCCAGATAGGAGAGTCCGGCCATCTGATGAGCAATCTGCAGGATTTCCTTGCCGTTCAACCCGATCCCTCCTATCTGTCGTTGAAGATGCCGGCGACGCGCGTCACTTCGGCGCCCATGTCCTCCAGCTTGTGGAGGATCGCGTTCATGCCGATGGAGTCGCTGGCCATGTGGTCGCAGACGATGACGTTTCCTCTGCCTTCCTGCTCATACCTCTGGCGGTAGTCGTCCGGCAGGTGCATGCAGATCATCGTCCCCACGCCGGCGCGGAAGTACTCCTTCCCGGAGAAGGGGCCCCCGCCGAAAATCACAAACACCCTGCCGCAGAGGTCGTCCTCACGGCCCACGATTATCTCCGGCCTGGTCAGGCCCTTCCGGTATTCCGGCACCTCCATGAGGATGCCGCACAGGTCCTTCAGGGTGGCGCGGGGCCTGTCCGCGAGCCTCTCATCCAGAAAGGCCTGGAGCAGCTTTCCGCCCAGGGCGTCGGCGATGTTGTGAATGCCCATGTACGGCATGTTCAGCAGCCGGGCCGTATCTGCACTTTTCCCATAGTTGACAGGGTGGTTCTTGCCCTCCTGCAGTTTGGTCAGCCAGTCGCTGGCCCGTTGGGCGGCATTGGCGGGGGCCCCCGCCCGCTCCAGAAGCTCCCCCAGATAGCCACTGGCCTTGTAGAAGTTGGCCTGCATTGGGCCGGTCACCGGATGGTGGCTCAGCACCAGGTCATAGCCCAGCCGCTTGCCCAGGATGATCTCGGCGGTCTCCATGTCGATGCCCGCCAGGATGCGGCGTATATTCTCTCCGCGCACCACGATGCCGCAGTCGCCGGGCACCTCGTCCAGCCCGGACAGGGAGAGCGCGGTCTGCATTATCTCCTCGGTGGTCATGCCGGTTCTCCCTCCTGTTCCTTCAGCTCGCCCGCGAAATGGCAGGCCACATAGTGCCCGGGCCTCATCTCCCGGAGTTCCGGCGTCTTTTCAAAGCACTCCGGCCTCGCGTAATTGCAGCGCGGCGCAAAGCGGCAGCCGGGCTTGGGGTCTATCGGGGATGTGATCTCTCCCCTGAGCAGAATGCGTTTTTTGGGGACGTCGATGTCCGGAATGGGTATGGCGGAGAGCAGGGCCTGGGTATAGGGGTGCATCGGGGAGGCGAACAGCTCCCGCTTGGGCGCCTTTTCAATCATATGGCCCAGATACATGACCATGATCTCGTCGGAGATGTGCTTTACCACCGCCAAGTTGTGGGTGATGAAAATATAGGTGAGGTGCCGCTCCTTCTGCAGGTCCTGCATCAGGTTCAGGACCTGGGCCTGGATGGACACGTCCAGTGCGGAGACCGGCTCGTCGCAGACGATGAACTTGGGGTTCAGGGCCAGGGCGCGGGCGATGCCTATGCGCTGGCGGCGGCCGCCGTCCAGCTCGTGCGGATAGGAGTGGGCGAGGCGCGTGGCCAGGCCCACGGTGTCCATAAGCTCGCCGACCTTTTTGATTATCTCCCGGCGGTTTGCGCACACCTTGTATATCTTCAACGGCTCGGCGATTATCTGGCTGACAGACTTTCTGGGGTCGAGGGAGGCGAACGGGTCCTGGAATATAATCTGCATGTTTTTCCGCAGCTCCTTGAGCTGCTGCGCCGTCACGTTCGTTATGTCCTGCCCCTCAAAGAATATCTGTCCGCCGGTGCTCTCCTGCAGGTGCAGGATGGTGCGGCCCAAGGTGGACTTGCCGCAGCCCGACTCGCCCACGACGCCGAGGGTCTTGCCCTCCTCAATGGTGAAGCTCACGCCGTCCACCGCATGGAGGGTGCCGTTGGGCGTCTTAAAATACTTTTTCAGATCCTTTACTTCAAGAAGTGGCGCTGCCATGTTCCCCCTCCTCCGCTTTCTCGTAACGATGGCACTTTACCAGGTGGCCGGGTTCTATCTCGCAGACCGCAGGGTCCTCCTCGTGGCAGCGGGCCGTCGCATAGGGACAGCGCGGCGCGAAGCTGCACCCCGGCGGGAGGTCGGACGGGTCGGGCATCAGCCCGCGTATCGGCTTGAGCCTCTCCGCCTCGTCGTTGAGGTTGGGTATTGAGCCGAACAGGCCCTCGGTATAGGGGTGGCTCGCGTTGCGGTAGATGTGCCGCAGGTTGCCGTACTCCACGATCTGGCCGGCGTACATGATAGCCACGTTGTCGCAGACCTCCGCCACCACGCCCAAGTCGTGGGTGATGAGCAGCATGGAGGAGCCGAATTCCCTGCGCAGGTTCGCCATCAGCTCCAGTATCTGCGCCTGAATCGTCACGTCCAGGGCCGTGGTGGGCTCGTCCGCGATGAGCAGGGACGGGTTGCAGGCCAGGGCTATGGCGATGATGACGCGCTGCTTCATGCCGCCGGAGAACTGGTGGGGGTACTCGTTGTACCGCTCTCCGGGGATGCCGACCAGCTCCAGCATCTCAATCGCTTTTTTCTCGGCCTCCTTGGGGCTGTTGGTCTGGTGCAGGCGGATCACCTCGGCTATCTGGTCGCCCACCGTCACCACCGGATCCAGGGAGGTCATGGGGTCCTGAAAAATCATGGAGATTTTGTCGCCGCGGATTTTGCGCATCTCCTTCTTGGTCTTTTTCAGGAGATCCTCTCCCTCAAAGAAGATCTCGCCCGAGACTATCTTTCCGGGGGGCTTGGGGATGAGGTTCAAAATGCCCAGCGCCGTGGTCGTCTTGCCCGCTCCGGTCTCCCCCACCAGGCCAAGCGTTTTCCCCTTTTCAATCTCCAGGGAAATCCCATTCACAGCTTTTACCGTCCGCTTGCCGGACGCATAATAAATGGTCAGGTCCCGAATGCTCAAAAGTTTTTCCATCCACAGCGCCTCCTTCAGGACTTAAGTCTGGGATCGAGCGCATCGCGCAGGCCGTCGCCCAGCACGTTCAGGGCAAAGACGGTCAGCATGATCGCAAGGCCGGGGAAGGTCAGCATCCACCAGTAGTCGCGTATATACTGGCGCGCCGCGGAGAGCATGGCGCCCCACTCCGGGATGGGCGGCTGCACACCCAGGCCTATGAAGCTGAGGCCCGCGGCGTTCAGTATCGCGTTGCCCACGCCCAGGGTGGTCTGCACAATGATGGGGGCGATGCAGTTGGGCAGGATGTGCGAGACTATTATCCTCAGGTCGCTGGCGCCCGTGGCCCGCGACGCCTCGATATACTCCTGCTCCTTCACGGTCAGTATGGACGCCCGCACGATTCTCGAAAACTGCGGGACCGAGCCTATGCCTATGGCAATCATGACATTGCGCAGCCCGGGGCCGAGCGCAGCGGCGATGGAGATGGCCAGAAGGATGCTGGGGATGGCCAGCATGATGTCCACTATCCTCATGATGATGTTGTCCACCACGCCGCTGTAATAGCCCGCGATGGAGCCCACAATACAGCCCACGATGACGGCGAAGCCCATGGAGATCAGTCCCACCTGCAGGGAGATGCGGCTGCCGTAAACCACGCGGCTGAAGATATCCCTCCCGAAGTTATCCGTGCCGAAGATATGCTCCGCACACGGCGGGATGAAATTGTCGTCCAGGACCTGGTCGTCATAGCCGTACGGGGCGATATAGTCAGCGAAAATGGCCGTCAGGATGAGCACGACCAGAATGATCAGGCCAACCATGGCCGTCTTGTTGCGCACCAACCTACCCCATATCTCCAGGGCCTGGCTGCTCTTCTTCAGAGACAGGATATCGTCCTGCCTGTCCGGTACGGCCTGAACACGCTTGCGCTTTATTTGCATGTGTATCCTCCTTCCGCCTCTTCTATTTGGGCCTCTTTTTGGCCTGGTACTGGGACTTGATGCGCGGGTCGATGTAGGCGTACAGCAAATCCACCAGCAGGTTTATCACGCAGAACACCAGCGCGATGAACAAAACGCCGCCCTGCACCATCGGATAGTTCTTGGCCTTGATGGAGTCCACCATCAGCTTGCCGAGGCCCGGTATGGCGAACACCGTCTCGACCAGCACCGTGCCCCCCAGCAGCACGCCGCACTGTATGCCCACCACGGTTATGATGGGGATGAGCGCGTTTCGCAGGGCGTGGCCCCAGATGGTCTTGCCCTCCGTCTGCCCCTTTGCGCGGATGCAGCGGATGTAGTCCTGGCGTATGACCTCCAGCATCGTGGAACGGGTGGTGCGCATTATGTTGGCCGCGGCCCCGCTGCCGACGGTTATCGCCGGCAGTATCCAGTACTCTGCGCCGTAGAATCCCGAGGGCGGCAGGATGCCGAGATGCACCGAAAACACGATTATCAGCATCATGCCGAGCCAGAAATTCGGGACCGAAATTCCGAACAGGGAGACCGTGGTCGCAAAATGGTCAAAAATTGAATACTGTTTGGTCGCCGCCAAAATCCCAAGCGGGATCCCGATACATAGCGCGACGAGCATGCTCAGCGCGGCGAGCAGCGCGGTAGTGGGGAATCTCTGCAGGATTTCTTCGGTGACCGGCCGCCCGTTGGTATATGATGTGCCAAAGTCCCCCTTGGTCACGATATCAAAGATATAGGTCCCAAACTGCACCAAAAACGGCTCGTCCAGGCCCAGTTCCTCACGGAGCTGCTGTTTGTCCTCCTCGGTCGCATTCTCCCCCAGGATCATGTCCTCGGGGCTGCCCGGCGTCAGGTACATCATGCTGAAGATAATGAATACCACGCCCAGCAGGACCGGTATCATCATGATGAGACGCTTCAGGATAAATTTGTACATGTTCTTGCTTCCCCTCGCTTCCTCCTAAATATGAACACGACGGCGGCCGATATTGTTGTTTCATTGTACCACTTCACTTCATTTAACTGATAAAGACAAAATGAGACATATCTTTGTCTCATTTTGTCGTCTGAGCCGGCCGTCGGCGCGTCTTTGGGCAAAAGCCCTTGACAAAACCCCTGTTTTACTCTTACAATCACATAAACATCTCTTTATTTTAGCGAACGCTCCGCCGTCAGGCCATTGTTTTTATCCCAATTGCAGAAAATCCTCCCCTTGTTTTCCGGAATTGCGCCCAATTGGGTGAGACAATTCAAACAGCGCATTTTGTCCTCTTTGTCAATCTGCGGCACGGGGCGCCGGGGCGTTTCAAGCTCTCTCCGGCCTACCGTGTCGACGCATTTTCCCACGCCCTGATAGGAGGCCCCGGTTCTATGTCTAAGTCAAGTCCTTTTGGTGAGCTGTTGCGGCAATTGCTCAACATTTCGGACGAAAAAACCTTTTCCCTGTCAAAATATCTCGGATACGACACCACTTATATCAGCAAGTGGCTCAACGGCAGCCGCCTCCCCTCGGAGCGTTCCATCGACAAGATAAGCCACGATACCGCCAGCTTTTTCGCCGAGCGGCTGTGCCTGCAGCCCGACTGGAAACAGGCTGTGGCCAAGCTGCTAGAGGTGCCGGCCGGGCAGGCCGAGACCATCTCAAAGGACGGGCTCTCGATGGCCCTGTATACCCTGCTGCGCTCCAGGTATCAGGCCAGCATCTCCCCGCAGGGCGCGGAGAAGGCCGCCCCGCAGAGCGTGCTCCAGCTCCCCGACTCTTTTCTGAGCAAGAAGTCCGAGCTGCTCTCCATACTCAAAAACGCCATTGTCAAGTCTGGCTCCGTGAAAAAACGCGTGGAAATCCTCGCGACGGTGGATCTCTACAGCCTCTTCGAGGACAAGGTGCTCTCTCTGTTCGAACAGGGCACCCTGTCGGGGCTCTCGGTCAGCCTGAGCCAGGTCATCGACATGGACCGCGTCTCCAAATACAGCGAGGATTATTTTGACTGGATTATCAAGACCATAAACGTGACCAACGCCCCCATTCTGACTTTCTACCACAGCGGCGACAGGATGTACGAGCATCTTATCGTGGTCAGGGACGTCATCGCCTTCGTGCTGGTGATGCGGGAGAGCGAGCTGGTCGCCTGCTCCTACACCACGGACCGCGCCACACTTTTAAATCTGGACGAATACTGCGTGGCCACCTTCCACCGGCTCTCGCGCTTCCTCGCCCCGCTGGAGCCGGCCATGCTGAAGAAGTCCAGCCTGCACGTCGATTTCTACATGCAGGACTGGGGCCGCATCCTGCTGTACGGCGCCCCGTCGCTGTTCTTGCCCCCGCAGGTGATACAGCAGATCAGCCGGGACCTCTCCGCCAGCGACAGCGAGCACATCTACACGGCCCAGCTCCAGATGCTCTCCCACGCCTGGGAGCAGCGGATGCGTTACGGCGACTTGTACGTCATCCTGTTCAAGTCCTGCCTGATGGAGTACCTGCACACCGGGGCGATCGAGCTGGGGCCCCACCGCATTCTGCTGACGCCGGAGCAGCGCATAGAGCATGTCCGCCATCTGCAGGAGATTTTCTCCGAGAATTCCAAAATACGTTTCAGTCTTATAGACGACACCGCCACCACCATCCACCAGTTCCGCTACGGGGTGTCGATATATGTCAGCCCGCGGGAAGTTATCCTGGAAAAGGCCCGCCCCGCCGGCTCCAAGCTGCTCTTCAGCCACAAGTTCCCCAATCTGGACGATATTCTGCTCTTCCGCCGCTATTTTGAGCACACGGTGGCGAACAAATATGTCATCCCGCTGAGCAGCGTGGAGCTGACCGAATACATGAACAACAACATCACCATGGCAGAAAAATTCCACCCCTACTGGTACTAGGCGAACAGAGGCCGGGCCCCGGGCCGTCCATCAGGACGGCCCGGGGCCTGTTTTTTCCGTCTCCGCCACCCCCAACCCGGCCGCCCGGGATGCCGGGGACAAATAACGCGGCCCGGTGTTTTCTTACCGAAAACACCGGGCCGCTCCCTGTCCCTCCCGGCCGGCGCCGGGCCGGACTACTGCCTCTCATCCCCGGCCAGCGGGCCGCCGTCCAGGACCGCCCGCTGGTATGAGCGCCCCCAGGCCTCCATGGCGTCCAGTATCGGGCGCATGGACAGCCCCATCTCGCTGAGCCGGTATTCCACGCGCGGGGGCACCTCCGGATACACGGTCCTTATGACTATGCCGTCGTCCTCCAGGGCGCGCAGGCTGTCGGTGAGCACCTTCTGGCTGATGCCCTCCAGGTCCCTTTTGAGCTCGTTGAAGCGCCAGGGGCGCATCTGCAGATTTCTTATTATCAGCAGCTTCCACTTGCTGCCTATCAGCTCCACCGTCGTCGCCACCGGGCAGGCGGGCATTTCCTCTTTTGTAAGCATGTCGGTCCCCCTAAGTATAAATATGGATGCAACATTCAATTTCGTATGCTGCATTAGATTTTAATATAAGCGGCCGCCCAAGTCAAGCGGTTACTGCCGGGTGACCCGGTAATAAAAAAGTGCGTACTTTTCAAACGCATTTGCCCGGGTTACAATCGCATCGTGAACAGAAAACGGCCGTTTCGAGTTCCCAATCACCACAGCAGACCCCCAAGGAGGCAAATCACCATGAAGAAAGCACTTGCAGTAATCCTCTCACTCACCGCCATGACCGGCATGTTGTCCGCCTGCGGCAGCGGCGACACGACAGATCAAACCCCAACCGCCACGCCCGAGGCCACGGAGCCGGCCGTCGAACCGACCGTTGAGCCGACCGAGGAGGCCCAAAGCAACATAGACAAGGCCCTGGCCCTCATAAACACCTTCGCCACCGGCGACACGGAGACGGCGCGCGAGCTGCTCGACGAGAACTACATCCAGCACAACCTGGCCTACGGCACCGGGGAGGACGCCTTTGTGGCCTCCGTCGAGGGCCTGGCCGCCGCCGAAGTCCCCACCACCGTAGAGAATATCAGGGCGTTTGAGGACGGCGAATACGTCTTTTTGCAGACCGTCTACAACTTCGCCGGAGCGGGCGAGCAGGTGGCCTTCGACATCTTCCGCTTCGACTCAGACGGCGAGATAGCCGAGCACTGGGACAACCTCGCGGCTCTGGCCACGGAACCCAACCCCTCCGGACACACGCAGATTGACGGCGCTGTGGAGATAACCGACCTCGACAGGACCGAGGAAAACCGCGAGCTCGTGGAGAACTTCCTCTACGATGTCATGCAGGGCAACAACCCGGATAAAACCGCCGACTACTTCGACGGCGACGCCTACATACAGCACAACACCGCCATAGCCGACGGCGTGTCCGGCCTGAACGAGGCCCTGACCGCCCTGGCCGGGCAGGGCATAGAGATGATTTACGACGAGACGCACATGGTGCTCGCCCAGGGCAACTTCGTCCTGGCGGTCAGCGAGGGCACCTACGGCGGCGCACACACCAGTTACTACGACCTCTGGCGCGTGGAGAACGGCAAGATTGCCGAGCACTGGGACGTGATGGAGACCATCGCGGACGAGAGCACCTGGCAGAACGGCAACGGCAAGTTCTGAGGGCCCGCCTGCGGCGGTTACCTGAAGGTGACTGAGTAATAAAATTGTGCGTACTTCCCCGTCCCCGCCCCAAGGGCTATACTGTATGCAGGAAGTCGGCAAACTGATTTCCCAACAATACCAGAGGAGGTAAAGAACATGGCACTCAGGAATCTCTTTGGCTGGAGCTGCTCAGCCCAGGCCGCGCCGTCTGCCTGTGGCAGCGCCTGCGGCGCCGACGGCCGGCCCGCCGAGAAGCCCACCGCCTGCGGCAGCGCCTGCGGCGCCGGCGACCAGCCCGCCGAGAAGCCCACCGCCTGCGGCAGCGCCTGCGGCGCCGGCGACCGGAAGTAGGCCGGAACCTGCCGCGCCCCCGTCCCAGGCGGCGGGGGCGCACCTCCCCGCACGCGGACACCGCGCGCGGGGAGGTGCGCCGCTGCGGCCGAAACAGACATCCAGGAGGAGACAATATGGAGTATTTCGCCTTTCAATGGCATATAACGGACGACTGCGACCAGCGGTGTAAGCACTGCTACATATTTTCGGAGGACAACTGCAAAAAGCCGGACTCCATGAGCTGGGAGCAGATACAGGACACGTTCTTCAACTGCCTAGACTTCTGCGAGGTGTACGGGCGCGCGCCGTATTTCTATATCACGGGCGGGGACCCCATACTCCACCCGGATTTCTGGCGGCTGCTCGGACTTCTGAAGGAGCACGGCATCCCCTTCACCATACTCGGCAACCCCTTCCACCTCACGGACGAGGTCTGCCGGAGGCTCAGAGAGCACGGCTGCGAGAAGTACCAGCTGTCCCTCGACGGCCTGCGCGAGACCCACGACTGGTTCCGAAAACCCGGCAGCTTCGACTGCACGCTCGACAAAATAGCCTGCATAAAGCGCGCCGGCATACGCAGCGTGATAATGACCACGGTCTCCGGCACCAACATCGACGAGATCCCCCGGCTGATTGACACGGTGGTGGCCCACGGGGCAGACGTGTTCGCCTTCGCGCGCTACTGCCCCACGAGCGGGGAGAAGGACACCGGCATAGAGCCGCTGCGCTACCGCCGGCTCCTGGCCGACTGCGATCAGAAGTTCAGGGAATATAAGGCGGCGGGCTGCAAAACGTATTTCAACAAAAAGGACCACCTCTGGACGCTCTACGAGTACGAGACCGGGGCCTTCAAAATTCCGGAGTCCGCCGAGGAGGGCGTGATATACGGCGGCTGCAACTGCGGCAACTGCCACCTGACAATCCTGCCCACCGGCGATGTGTACGCCTGCCGGCGGGTGCAGAACAGCCGCGTGGGGAACGCGCTCGAGGACAGGCTCGCGGACATCTGGGTCTGCCAGATGGAGAGTTACCGCGACTATGAAAAGTTCGAGAAGTGCTCAAAATGCGAGCTGCTGGCCTGGTGCCGTGGCTGTCCGGCTGTCGCCAGCGGCAGGACCGGGGATTTCTACGCCCCGGACCCGCAGTGCTGGAAGGAGGTAGGCTGAGGTGGAGGACAACGCCGTGCTGAAAACCATAATGCACCGCCGGGCCATAAGGCGCTTTGAGCCCCGGCAGCCCGAAGAGGAGGTCCTGCGGAAGATCCTCGAGGCCGGGCTGTACGCCCCCAGCGCCGGGGGCAGGCAGGGAGTCATATTCGCCGTCAGCCAGAACGCGGAAGTCAATTTGCGTCTGGGCCGGATAAAGCGCGCCAGCTCCAGTCCGAGCATGGCCACCGCCACGCGCTATGTCTCGCGCGAGCAGCCGAGCATAGCCGACGACCCCAATATAAGGGACGCTTTCTACGGCGCGCCCGTGGTGATTACCCTGTTCGCGCCACGCAACTTCCTCTTCGCCGCCGAGGACTGCGCCGTCGCCGCCGAAAACATGATGCTCGCCGCGGACTCGCTGGGTCTGGGCTCCTGCTACATAGGCCAGGGTTGGACCGCCTTCGCGGACCCCTACGGCCAGGAAATATTGACCCGCTGGGGCATCAGCCCCGGCTACTACGCCGTCATGCAGCTCCTGCTGGGCTATCCCCGCGCGGGCGACGCGCACCCCGCGCCCCGAGAGCGGCGCGCCGGGCGCGTGCTGAGATTTTAAAGGAGGTTCAGGGATGGACGCAAAGACATGTATACAGAAGCTTCAGTACGTGGGCGTGCTCGCCTTCGCCACGGTGGACTCCGACGGCGCGCCCCAGGTGAGGAACATAAGCGCCATACACTACGAGCCCGACGCCATATACTTCTTCACCGCCAGGGGCAAGGACTTCTGCCGGGAGCTGCTCGCCGACGGGCGCGTCCAGGTGCTCGGATACACGAAGTACAAGGAGATGATCCGTCTCTCCGCCCGCGCCGTGCCGGCCCCGGAGGATGAGCAGAGGCGCTGGATGGACGTCATCTTCGCCGAGCAGCCCTATCTGGCCAACGTCTACCCCGGTGACACCCGGGAGATAGGCGTAATATTTGAGATAAGGTCCGGGGAGATAGAATACTTCAACCTCGGCGTGCGCCCGATACTGCGCGGGAGCTATGCCTTCGGCGCGGGCGAGCCCCGCGCGAAGGGCTATGAGATAACCGGGGACTGCATAGGCTGCGGGACCTGCGCGGCGCACTGTCCCCAGGGCTGTATCGAGCCCGGGGCCCCATACGCGATCCGGCAGGAACACTGCCTGCACTGCGGAAACTGCTATGAAAAATGCCCCGTCTCCGCCATAAGGCGGAGAGAGGGCTGAAACCGTCCCCCGGGGAGCATCTCCCCGGGGGACGTTCTGTAACGGCGTTTTTTCCTCACTGCGAGTCCAGCAGTTCGTCGCTGAGCCGGATTATCTCCGGGGCCAGTTTTTTACGGCGCTTTCTGGTGATGCGGCTGTAGAGCAGCGGGGCTGCGGCGACGCCTATTATGCCCACCACCCCGATGACAACGCCCGTGACAAACATCGTGTCGGCCCACACAAGGGTACAGCACATGCCCAGCCCGAACAGAAGCGTGCTCAGCGCGCCGGTTACGGAGGCTATGACCGCTCCTGGGCGCGTCGCGCTGGCGTCCAGGCGGCGCAGCTGCTCCATCCTGTCCATATTTTCTGCGGACGGCGCGTATTTTTCGCGTATTCTCTTTATCTCGGCCTGCTGCTTTGCCGAGTAGCTGTAGCTGAATTTTTCCTCAGTCATTGCCCATGCCTCCAGAATTTTGGTTTTCTCCGCCCAGCGCGCGGGTGGAGCGGACTATCATATAGCTGCCGCTGCCCACCAGCAGGACGAACACGGCCAGGCCAGAGAGTATTATCATCGTGGGGCGGAAACTTGTGGAGTCGGCCTCGCTGCCGAACTGCGCGAGCATGGCCACCTCCAGCGAGAGCATTGACACCGCCGCGCTCGCGAGGCTCATGGCCCTCGCCGCACTCATGACCGGACTGTGGTACCTGCGGTATTTCACGACGTTTATTATCGCGAGGGTTATCGTATAGAATGTGTAGGCCGCCATTGCGTAGATGAGCATTCCGGTGTACGTAAAACCGCCGTCGTCATGCATCACAAGCACCACGATGCCCGCCAGGACGAAGCCCAGCGGCACGAGAAGGATTCCGCAGAGGCGGTACCTCCTCCACTCCGAGTCCATGTCCGTGCCTATGCCCTGGCCGTGCGCATAGCGGACCAGAGAGAAGCGTATCAGCGCGAGCAGGAAGTAATAGGCCGCGAGCGTACCGAACCAAACCGAGGCGTACAGCGCGCTGTACAGCGCGTTCAACAGCGCATATAGCGTGTTCACGGCCAGCGAGCCGTAGAGGGAGACGCTGACCTTGAAGGGCACGTCCGCCATATACCGCCCCAGATACCTGTTGCCCCTGGCCCAGTTCTTGCCCCTGCGTATGAGCGGCACCGCGTTCGCGCAGGCTATGACCAGGGCGTAAAATGAAAAAGTGTAGGCAGCATACACGAGCGGGCCCTCCCCCTGCGCGTATACGAACGCGTATACCAGCGCCGCCGCCGCGGCGGGCACGCAGATTGCCACGACCGCGGCTCCGGGGAACAGCAGCCGCCGCAGTATGCTCTTAAGCTTTTCCATCGCCGTCCCTCCTGAGCGTGACGGTAAACGTACTCCCCACGCCGACCTCGCTCTGCACGGAGATGTCCCCTCCTATGATGTCTATGACACGCTTCACCAAAGCCAGCCCAAGGCCGTTGCCCTGGGTGGCGTGAGAGCTGTCCCCCTGATAGAATTTTTCGAAGATGTGTTTACCCACCTCGGGCGGGATGCCGCAGCCCGTGTCGGAGACGCTGACGGAGGCCAGGTCCCCCTCTGTTTTCAGCGTGAGGGACACCTTGCCTCCCGGCTCGGTGAATTTCACCGCGTTTGAAAATAGGTTGTTCCAGACCAGGCTCAGGAGTTCCGCGTCCGAGTTCACGGTCACGCCCTCCTCTATGTCCGCCTCTATGTCCAGCCCCTTTGCCTCCCAGGCGTCCTCAAAGCTCAGCAGGCACTCGCAGAGCTGCTCGCCCAGGTCATAGGCCTCGGAGCGGGGGTATATCTGCTGGTTTTCCAGCTTGTTCAGCTTCAGGATATTGGTCACCAGGTCGGCAAGGCGCCTCGATGCGCCGGTTACGGCTTTTGCATATTCTATGCGCTTTTCATCGCTCAGCTCCGGCTCCTGGAGCAGGGTTCCGTAGTTCTGCATGACCGCGAGCGGGGTTTTCAGCTCGTGCGAGACGTTGGCGATGAAGTCCGTCCTCAGCGTCTCCATGCCGGAGAGCTCCTGCGCCATCCGGTTGAAGCAGCCGGCAATCGCGTCAAAGCCGTCCGCCACCGGCATCTCCGGGACGCGGACGCTGAAATCCCCGCGCGCCATCTCCTGCGCCGCCCTTACTATCCTGCGCACCGGGCGCTTCACCAGAAAATAGCGCCGCAGCGCGTCTATCACCGTGAACAGCGCCGAGAGCAGCCCCACATTCAGTGCCGTGGCCACGGCGGCGCCGCTGATGTTCTCCCTGGTGAACTCTATGCCCGCCGCGGCGCTGACGTTGTTCAGGAAGAGCAGCATGCTGCAGCTTATGGTGAACGCCACCAGGACGAAGAACAGCAGGTATCTCCGCAAAATGTAGAGCCAGCGCCCACCCTTCATTTGAGCACCGCCTTGTATCCCAGGCCGTGCACGGTCACTATCTCAAAGGCGCCGCACCCGGCGAACTTGCTGCGCAGCTTGGTCATGTATACGTCCACGGTGCGCAGTCCCGAGGTGCTGTCCCCGTCCCAGAACTCGTCCATGAGCTGGCTGCGCGTGAAGGTCTTTTTGGGATAGGATAGCAGCTTATATATGAGGTTGAACTCCCTCACCGTCAGCGGCACCTCCTCGCCGTCCACATAGGCCGTGCGCTCGTCCGCGTCCAGCACGAGGGAGCCCAGCTCCAGCCTGTGCGCGTGTGCGATTTTCGCGCGCCGCAGCAGCGCCTCTATGCGCAGAAGCAGCTCGTCCAGGTCTATGGGCTTGACCATGTAGTCGTCCACGCCCGCGCGGAAGCCCCGCTGCTTGCTGGCGAAGTCGTCGCGCGCGGTCATGAACAGGATTGGGATGTCCTTATCCAGCTCCCTGACGGTTTTCGCAAACTCAAATCCGTCGGTGCCCGGCATCATGATGTCGGAGATTATGCAGTCCACAACCGTCCCGCCGTACATGACGTCATAGGCCTCATTCGCGCTGAGGCAGCCTATGGCCTCATAACCATTCTGGTTCAGGTAAGAACAGACCGTCCGGTTGAGTTCCCGGTCGTCCTCCACCACTAGCAGCTTGAACATAAGTCAGCCTCCCTCTCCGCACTGCCGGCGTATTAAAGCACGGTCATGTTAACGAAATGTTTACGTCCTGCGCATATACTTATTTTAAATTGAAACAATTACTGAATTTCATCAAAACGGCATTTTGAGCCATTTTGATGAAATTGCGCGGCGGCTGCCGCGCGGATAAACCGCGCTGCGGTTTATTCAGCAGACACTATTTTAATTTTTCGGCGGCGTCATGTCAACGCCGCCGTGCGATTATTCATGCCGGTTTGCCCCGGAGGCCAGCCTCTCCTTGGCCTCCTCCACGGTCTCGCCCTCGCGGGTGAAGAGCTTCTCGACAAACTTGTCGCTGACCGCGTTGAAGCCGTCCACGACTCCCTTCTCCACCTTCTTGTATCCGTCCACTACGCCGCTCTCTATCTTCTTATATCCGCTGACCACGCCGTCCTCAATCTTCCTGAAGCCCTCGGCGGCTCCCTCAGCTATCTTCTCATTTGTATCCGCAAATTTGCTCATTTCAGATTCCTCCTGTCATTTCAGGCCCTTCACTGCCGGGATGAGGCAGAGCAGGGCGATTATTCCGACGATACCGACCACGATGCCGGGGATCATCATGTCCCATATCATGGTCATGCACATTCCCACACCCAGGACAATGGCGCCCGCCACGCCGAGCAGCGTGATGCCGATGGCCCGCCCGTTAAAGACGATGGCCTTTTTGCCGCTCATCTTGCGCCGCACAAGCACCATGGCGAGCAGCACAACCGCGCCGACCACGCCGACGACGATGCCCTCCGTGAACGCGCCCCACTCCGGCAGCAGTGCCATGCACATGCCCAGGGCGAATAAAATCCCGCCGACGGTGCTCATTATGAGCGTCACAAAGTCCTTCTTCTGCATTTGAATACCTCCATGTTTAACGTGATCTCTCACTTGATGGCTGTATTCTGCGCCCGCGGCGTTACCGAACTGTCAGTAAAATGTTTGCGAGATATTAAATCGCGCCCAGGGGACAAAAAACCGGCCCGGTACCGCCGAACGGTACCGGGCCGGTTGCGCCTGGCTGTACATTCAGTCAAACAGCCGGCACATGACAAAGTGGTCCTTTTCGATTTCCTTGAGCTCCATGTCGCCCTCGGTGCACTTGCTCATGCAGTACTTGCAGCGCGAGGCGAAGCGGCAGCCGGGCTTCGGGTCAATCGGGTTGGTGACCTCGCCCTTGATAATCTCTTTTTTGCGGCTCCTGCTCTCCAGGGACGGCACGGGGATGGCGGAGAGCAGCATCTTTGTGTAGGGATGCAGCGGATTTTTGAAGAGCTCGTCCGAGGGCGCCTTCTCGATGAGCTGTCCCACATAAAGCACGGCTATCTCGTCGGATATGTGCTTGACGACGGAGAGGTCGTGCGTGATGAACATATATGTCAGTCCCATCTGGTCCTGCAGGTCCATCAGCAGGTTGAGTATCTGCGCCTGTATGCTCACGTCGAGCGCGGACACCGGCTCGTCGCACACTATGAAGCTGGGGTTCATGGACAGCGCCCTGGCGAGGCCTATCCTCTGGCGGCGGCCGCCGTCCAGCTCGTGCGGATAGCTGTTCACCAGCCTGGGCGCCAGCCCCGCTATGTCCATGAGCTCGCGGACGCGGTTTTCCAGGTCGGCCTTGTCTTTATAGACCTTGTTCACAACCAGCTGTTCCGCTATGAGCTGATAGACCGTGTTGCGCGGGTTGAGGCTGGAATACGGGTCCTGGAAGATGAGCTGCATCTTTTTCCGGAACTCGCGCACCTGCTTTTTATTGTATTCAAAGACGTTTTCGCCCTCGTAGTACACGGCCCCGTCGGTGAAGGGTTCCAGGCGTATGATGGTGCGCCCCAGAGTCGACTTCCCGCAGCCGGACTCGCCGACCACGCCCAGGGTCGTGCCCTTGCGGATGGAGAAGCTGACGTCGTCGACGGCGTGGAGCATCCCCTTTCCGGTTTTGAAATATTTCTTTAGATTTTTGACCTCCAGAATGGGGTTGGCCTCATTCGTCATTCTTGGGCTCACCTCCTGTTATCAGATGGCAGGCGACAAAATGCGTGCCGAAATAGCGGGCCTCCGGCTTCTCCTCGCGGCATTTTTCCGTGGCGTAAGGACACCTGGGGTGGAAGCTGCAGCCCGTGGGGAGGTTGGTGGGGTCCGGCATCAGGCCGCTTATCGGCTTGAGGCGCTTGGCGTCGCTCCCCAGGCTCGGTATCGAGCCGAATAGCCCCTCGGTGTAGGGGTGGTGGCGGACGTGGCCGAAGATATCCTCAACAGTGCCGGATTCGACAATCTCCCCGGCGTACATGACCGCCACATCGTCACAGGTCTCAGCGACGACGCCCAGATCGTGCGTTATGAGTATCATCGCCATGCCGAGCTGGTCCCTCAGCGCGCTCATCATGGCAAGGACCTGGGCCTGGATGGTCACGTCCAGCGCCGTGGTGGGCTCGTCCGCTATCACCACGGCCGGGTGGCAGGCCAGGGCTATGGCTATGACTATGCGCTGCTTCATGCCGCCGGAAAACTGGTGCGGATATTCTTTCTTCCTGGTTTTAGGAATACCGACGGATTCGAGTATCGCGTCGACGCGCTCCTCCAGCTCTTTCTTGCTCTTGTGCTCGTCGTTGTGCAGCATCAGGGACTCATATATCTGGTCCCCCACGGTGTTGACGGGGTTCAGGCTCGTCATGGGGTCCTGGAATATCATGGAGATGCTGGCGCCGCGTATCTTCTGCATTTCCGATTTGCCGAGGGTCAGCAGCTCCTGCCCGTTAAAGGTTATGCTGCCGCTGGTAATCTTGCCTATGTCCTGCGGCAGCAGGCGGAGGATACTCAGGGCCGTGGTGGTCTTTCCGGCGCCGGTCTCGCCGACTATGCCAAGGGTCTTTCCCGCTTTCAGGCTGAGGTCTATCCCGTTGACGGCGTAGACCGTCTCCGAGTCGGTCTCATAGACGACGTGCAGGTCCTTGATTTCCAGTATGTTATCGTTCTGTGCTATACTACTCATAATACCGGCCTCAGTTCTTCAGCTTGGGGTCGAGGGCGTCTCTCAGCCCATCGCCCACTAGGTTGATGGAGAAGGCGGAAATGGCTATGCATATACCCGGGATTATAACGAGGTAGGGGTGGGTCATCATGTTGTCCCGGGCCTGGTTGAGCATATTGCCCCACTCCGGCTGAGGAGGCTGTACGCCGAGTCCGATAAAGCTGAGGCCCGCGGCCAGCAGGATCATGGCTGCGATGGACATGGTCCCCTGGACTATGATGGGGCCGATGGCATTCGGCAGGACGTCGTGCAGTATTATGTGCAGGTCCTTTGAACCGCCTATCTTCGCCGCCTCGATATAGTCCTCGCCCACAACCGAGAGCACGGAGGAGCGGACGACCCTGGTAAATACGGGTATCTGCGATATCGTGATGGCTATCAGCAGGTTCATGACGGTGGGGCCCAGGGCCGAGACTATGGCTATGGCCATCAGGAGCGTGGGTATGCTGAGCAGTATGTCCATCAGGCGCATGACTATCTCGTCAAAGACGCCGCCGTAATAGCCGCACATGGCCCCCAGGAGCCCGCCCAGCCCGAGCGATATCACCGTGGTGAACACGCCGAGGCTCAGCGACACGCGTGCGCCGTGCACCACCCTGGCCAGCTGGTCGCGCCCGTAGGTATCCGTACCGAAGGGGTGCTCCCAGGACGGGCTCAGCAGGCGCTGGTCGGAGTGCTGCCTTATCGCGCCCTCCTCATAGTCTGCTATGACATCCGCAAACACAGCCATCAGAATCATGATGGTTATGATGACAAGGCCCACCATGGCGAGCTTGTTCTTTCTGAACCGCCGAATTATCTCTTTTGAGCGCCTCTTGCGGGCTTTTTTTATGTCGACACTTACTGTTGCTGTTTTCGAGTCCATTCCGGTCCCCCCTTTCATTTGGCTTTTGTGTACTTGGTGCGGAGCCTGGGATCAATCGCCGTATACAGCAGGTCTATTATGAGCATCGTTATACAGACCATTGTGGCGAAAAATACGATGGAGCCTGTCACGAGCGGCGTATCCTTCATGCGTATGGCGGTAATCATTAGCGTGGAGATGCCCTGCATGGAGAAAACCGTCTCTATGAGAATGGCGCCGCCAAGCAGCTGCCCAAACTCAATTCCCAGGGAGGTGACAACGGGGAGAATGGCGTTTTTGAGCTCGTGGTGAACTATGATTCTGTTCTCCCCCGCGCCCTTTGAGCGCGCCGTGCGGACATAGTCCGAACGTATCGTCTCGAGCATCGTCGTCCTCGTAAGGCGCATAATCTTCGCGGCGGTGGGGGCCGCCAGAGTGAAGACAGGCAGGATGTAGTGTTTCCATGTTCCGACGCCGTTTGTGGGCAGCCAGCCCAGCTGGACCGAGAAGAGCAGAATCAGCATCATGCCCAGCCAGAATCGGGGCAGCGAGGTGAAAATCATCGCCACGGAAGTGCACACCATATCCAGCACGCTGTATTTTTTGATGGCGGATATGATGCCCAGCGGGATGCCGATTATCGCCGTCACGATGATACTGAACACCGCCAGCTTAAGCGTCACGGGAAACCGGCTCATGATCTCCCCAAACACCGGCCTGCTGGTCTGCCAGGAGGTCCCCAGGTCTCCGTGGAGGGCGCCAATGATGTAATCCGCGTATTGGACGAGCAGGGGGTCGTTGAATCCCAACTCGTCATTCAATTCCTCTATGGCCTCAGGAGTTGCATTTATTCCAAGAAGCAGTGTGGCGGGGTCTCCCGGGGTAAGGTCCATTATAAACATAATCAACAGTATAACGCCAAGGAGAATGGGAATAAGCAACAACAACCTTCGGAGTATATATTTCAGCATAGCCATATCCTCCTTATGCTGTTTGGGATGTGTGTGCGGGCGGGGAGGTCAGGTGTTCTTTACCGCGATGACCTCAATCTCACACAGGGCGCCGAACGGGAGAGCCTTTACCGCGATGCAGGTGCGCGCCGGGCGGCTGACAAAATGCTTGGCATATTCCTCGTTGAACTTGCCGTAGTTGGCCATGTCGGTGAGGTAGCAGGTGGCGCGGATTACGTTGTTCAGGTCCATGCCGAGCCTGTTGAGAACCGCCTCGAGGTTTTTGGCGGCCTGGGCGGCTTGGGCCTCGACCGTGTCGCCGGCGAAGGCGCCGGTCGCGGGATCGGTGCCCACCTGGCCGGAGAGGTAGTAGAGGTTGTTGTACTGGGTAAAATCGGAGAGTATCGGTGTATTGCTCATATTATCCTCCCAATTAAACTATTCTGAGGAGGCCGGGATTGACCTGGGTGTTGGACAGGATTTCAAAGCCGTCCTTCTTTACGAGGACGAGGTCCTCAAAGTGGAACATGCGGTTTTCCGCATAGATTACGGGCTCGATGTTGAACACCATGTTCTCCTCGAGGGCGAAATCCTCAACGGGGCTCAGCATGGGGAACTCGTGGCACTCAAGGCCGAGGGAGTGGCCGATGTGCGGTATGCCGAAGGGCAGGCCCCGCTTCGCCATGCCGTCGGCGCAGACCCGGAAAAGCTCGCTGGCGGTGACGCCCTCGCGGATATGGTCGAAGATCTCCACCTGGGTCTCGCACATGCGGTTGTAGATGTCCACATACTTGTCGTTCAGCTCGCCTACCATTATCGTGCGGGCAAAGTCGGAGAGGTAATGCCCCTCGCCTATGCCGCCGAAGTCCATGCGCATCTGGTCTCCGCCGCGCATGACGTTGTCGGTGGGCAGGGAGTGGACCAGCGGGGACTTCTCGCAGGCGCCCATGACAAAGAAGTCGATGTCCATGAGGCCGTCGTAGAGCATGTGAGCCTTGACTATATTCGCGAACTCGCGCTCGGTGCAGCCGGGGTGGACCTCCTGGATGCCCTTTTCCATGGCGCGGCGGGTGATGTTGGCGGCGTCGGAGAGGTACTTTATCTCGCGCGGCTCCTTTATCATGCGGACCAGCTCGCAGGCCCTCTTGCAGCTCACGAGATTGAGGTCCGGGGCCAGGGACATGAGCTCCATATAATACGAAGCGGTCAGGTACTCCAGCTCTATGCCTATTTTGGCATTCATCAGCCCGCGCTCCTTGAGCACGTCCACAAGGAAGGCGATGGGGGACTCCTGGAACTCGATATAGTAGCGCCGGTCCTTTATCCAGGTCTCGGACTCGACGGTATTCTTCTCTATAATGCAGGCGATTATCGCCGGGTCGCCGTTCGCGGGCAGCACCGTTATGGCGAGGCGGTCCGGGATATCGGTCTGTGTCATGATATAGGTCTCGGAGAAATAGAGAGTATTTGCGGGGGAGATTATAACGGCGGCGTCGATATTGTCGGCGCACAGCTTCTCCTTCAGTCTCTCATACCTGCTTTTCATTTTTTCCCTCCTGAAAGTTTTAATTTTTGCTCCGTACCCAATTGATGATTGGGTACGAAGCAAAATTTACGTGTATTATCAGCTAAAGAGATCCGGTCATTAAGTTCAGGTTATTACTCCCAGGAGAGGAAGCGCACCTGCAGGCCGACGAACGGGTCGTAGCCGCTGAACTGGAGGCCGGCAGTGTGGGCGTAGCTCATCATTGGGTAGTAGCAGGGCGCGAAGTAGGCCTGCTCGGAGAGGTAATCGAGGACTTCGTTGAGCATCTCGCGGCGGGTCTCGGTGTCCATCTCGAGGTCGCAGGCGTCGCGCATCTCCTCGACGTAGGGATCCTCCAGGCCGCTGTAGGGCACGGCGCCCCTGATGCTGGCGACCTCAAAGACCTGGGCGGCGTCGGTGTTGAAGTTGAGGTGGGAGGCGGCGACGTAATAGTTGCCGTTCGACAGCTGCTCGATGAACGCGTTGTTCTCAAGCATGGTCACGGTGGCGGTTATGCCGATGGCGGCCAGGTTCTCAATCGCTATCTCCGCGACGCTCTGGTCCTTGCCCTCGCGGCAGTAGATGGTGCCGAGGTCAAAACCGTCGGGATACCCGGCCTCGGCCATAAGCTCCCTTGCCCTCTCGACGTTGTACTCATAAGTCGGGATTTCATCGTCATAGCCGAACATGTTGGGGTTGCCCACTGAGTTGGCGGGGGTGCCAAGGCCCTCCTCGGCGACGGAAATCATGAACTCCTTGTCCAGGGCGTAGTTGATGGCCTGGCGCACCTGCTGATTCTTGAGGGGCTCAAGGGTGTTGTCGCGGAGGTTGAACTGCAGGAAGTAGACCATGCCGCAGTCGTGGGAGTAGATGTCGAGGTTCTCATCTGCCTCAATGGTGCTGATGGAGCTGGCGGGGAAGTCCCTGGAGACGTTCAGCTCGCCGCTCTGCAGGGCCATGACCTGGGTGTTGGCGTCGGGGATGATGTTGAAGTACACGTTCTTGATGCTGGGTTTCGGGTCGCCGTGATAGTCCTCAAAGGCCTCGAGAACGACGCCGGTGGAGGGGTCATAGGACACCAGCTGGTAGGGGCCGCAGGCCACGATGCCCTCGGTAAAGCCGTTAGTGCTCTCCCAGGCGGCCTCGCAGTACACCTTTACGTAGATCGCGCAGTAATAAATGAAAGTGGCGGAAGGGGCGGTGAGGTAGACGTCCACGGTGTAGTCGTCAACGACCTCGGCGTGGTCCACCTGGCTGGCCACGGTGGCATTGAAGTTCTCATAGTCGCCCGTGATCAGATCGAAGGTAAACACGACGTCGCTGGCCTTGAGCTCGCTGCCGTCATGGAACTTTATGCCTTCCTTGAGCTTGAAGGTATACTTGACTTCCTCTTCGTCCCAAACCCATTCCTCGGCTATGTTGGCGACGACATTGCCGTCCTGGTCGAGCTTCAGCAGCCCGTCATAGATGTTGGTCAGGACCTGGTTGGTGACGATGTTCTGCTGAGCGAGTATGCTCAGGGTCTGCAGCTCGGTGGAGAGGGAAATGGTCAGGGAATCTCTCTCCGTGCCGGTACCGGTGCCGGTGCCGTCATCGGCAGGCTCGCTGCCAGAGGCGGCGGGAGTGGCAGTGGTCTCCGTCTCCGTGCTTCCGCAGCCGAACAGGCAGAAGCACATCGCTGCTGCGAGCAAGAAACACAAGAACTTTTTCATTTTTTACCTCCTCATTGTTCACGTGTATTTTTGTAAACTTTGCCGTCTTTCATGACAAAGGTTACATTCTGCATGGTGCTGATGTCATCCAGCGGATTGGCATCAACGGCGATGATATCGGCGAGCTTGCCCTTTGTGATGGTGCCGAGCCTGTCTCCCCAGCCGAGGAGCTGCGAGGCTATGGTCGTGGCGGACTGCAGCGCGTGCGCCGGCTTCATTCCGGCCTCGTTGACCATAAATACGAATTCCTCGGCCTGCGTGCCGTGATAGAGGTAGGGGGCGCAGACGTCGGTACCAAAAGCTATTTTCACGCCTTTGCGGTAGGCCATGCCTATGTTCTTGGCGTGCACTTCCGTGCAGCGGCGGGCCTTTTCAATGACGTTGGGGGCTATCTCGCCGGGCTTCATGCAGCGGAACATGCGGGGGTCCACAACCAGGGTGGGTACGAGGAAGGTGCCGCGCTCGACCATCATCTCGGCGGCCTCCTCGTCTATAAAAGTGCCGTGCTCTATGGAGGTGACCCCGGCCCTGACGGCACACTTTATGCCGTTGAGGCCGTGGGCGTGGGTGCAGGTGTAGCCGCCGCGGAACTCGGCCACCTCAACAATGGCGCGCATCTCGTCGTACGTCAGCTCCTGCGGGCCGGGGTCGTCCCCCGGCGTCATCACGCCGTAGGTGGACATGAACTTGATGCCGTCGGCCCCGTACTTGAAGTTTATGCGCGCGGCCTGGCGGGCCTGGTCGGCGCCGCAGATGATGGCGCGCACCCTGTCGGTGCCGAGGCTGGAATAGGAGGGCAGCAGGTGGTTGTCCCCGTGGCCGCCCACGGCGTTTATCGTCAGTCCGACGACCGACATCCTCGGGCCCCAGTGGTAGCCCTCGTTTATGGCGTCGCGAATGGCGATATCCGCCCAGTCCGGGCAGCAGCCGACATCCCTTATGCTGGTGAAGCCGGCCATCAGGTCGTCCTGCAGGTTCTTTATCGCCTTCAGCGCGATGAAGGGCCCCGAGCTTGAGCACATATACTGGTCGGACAGCTCCGCGAAGGTGCCGTTGAAGGCGCAGTGCGCGTGGCAGTCAAAGAGCCCGGGCAGAACAAACCGGTCGGAGAGGTCTATGACCTCGTCGAAATTGCTGAGATCCTGTATTTCGTCCGTGCTGACGACATCGGTTATGACGTTGCCGTCGAGCACTATGGCCATATTGTCCCGCGCGGCCTCTGTCTCAGCCGTGAAAAGCTGCTTGCAAAGAATTACTTTTCTCATTTTTCGTCCTTTCTTGACAGTACGCTGTCCCGGTTGCTCAGGCGCGGGCGTCTTTGTATACCACGCCGTCCTTCATTACGAACTTCACGTCCTGCATGACGGATATATCGCTCAGGGGATCGCCCTGCACGGCTATGATATCGGCCAGCTTGCCCTTTGTGATGGTGCCGAGCTTGTCGGCCCAGCGGAAGGACTCCGCGGCGGTGCGGGTGGCGGCGTGCAGCGCATCGGCCGGGGCCATTCCGGCGTCTCGGACCATGTAGACGAACTCCTCCGCCTGCGTGCCGTGGTAGATGTAGGGGGCTCCGACGTCGGTGCCGAAGGTTATCTTTACGCCCTTGCGGTAGGCCATGCCCATCGTCTCGGCATGTACGGCGGCCGCCCTCCGGATCTTGTTGGCCACCGCCTCGGAGAACACGCCCGGCTCCATCTTCTCGAGCATCCTGTTCATCGTGACCAGCGTGGGGACCAGGAAGGTGCCCTTTTCCACCATCAGCTCGGCCGTCTCCTCGTCCATGAATATGCCGTGCTCAATCGAGGTGACTCCGGCCTCGACGGCGACGCGGATGCCGGTGCGCCCCTCGGCGTGCGCGCAGGAGGGGTAGCCGCGGAACTCCGCTATCTCGATGGCGGCGCGCATCTCGTCGTATGTCAGCTCCTGCGGGCCGGGGTCGTCGCTGTAGGAGAGCACGCCGAAGGTAGCCATGAATTTAAGGCAGGTCGCGCCGTACTTGAAATTCATGCGGGCCGCCTGGCGGGCCTGGTCGGCGCCGCAGATGATGGCGCGGACATTGTCCTTGCCGAGGCCCGAATACTGGGGCATGAACCTGTTGTCGCCGTGGCCGCCGGAGGCGTTGAGCGTGATGCCGGAGACCATCATCCTGGGGCCGGGATAGGCGCCGGAGGCGATGGCGTTCATTATGCAGACGTCAGCCCACTCCGGGCAGCAGCCGAGGTCGCGTATGCTGGTGAAGCCGGCCATGAGGTCGTCCCTGGCATAGGTCACGCCGCGCAGGGCGTAGGTCGCCGGGAGCCGGGAATACCTTATGTCGTCCCTCGTCTCGTCGGTTCCGCCGTTGCAGGCGACATGGGTGTGGCAATCGAACAGGCCCGGCATTACAAAGCTGTCGCCCAGGTCTATTACCTCGTCAAAGGCCTCCCGGCTGACGCCGTCCGCGGGCAGGACATCGCTTATGACGTTGCCGTCGATGACTATCGCCATGTTGTCCTGCGCGAAGTCCGTCTCCGAGGTAAAAAGTTGCTTGCATAGAATCAGTTTTTTCACGATTGCCTCCTTCTCCGCTAAAGCAGTATGAACTTCTCCGAATTATTTGCTGTTCCTTATCTCGTCAAGAAAATTGTACAGGCCGTATTTGGTCAGGTTCAGGAACTCACAGACCCTGGTACTGGATTTGGTTATGAGGAAAACGTGCTTGCTCTCCAGATATTCCACGGCCCTGAACTTGTCCGCCCTGTCCATCTGCTCGGGCTTTTTGCCTATCAGCTTTTCGCAGGCCTCCAGGTGGTACTCCAGGACCTGGTTCACATCGTTTCCGTTCGAGCCGCCGTGCTCGTCGAGCACCCAGTCGAGCGCCTTGTTCACGTTCTCCAGCTCGGTTATGTCGTAGTTTATACAGACAAAGCCCTTTATCTCGTCCCCAATCTTTATGGTCGTCGTGGAGGCCAGCAGATTCCGGCCGTTGCCGGTCTGCATCCTGTATACGGGGTTGCGCATGAAGTCCTTCTCGACAAATTCCTCCACAAACTCGTTGGTGCTGATGTCGCCCACTCGCCGTCCGGTTATGTATCCATTTTCAATGTATTTTATAATCAGTGAATCGCCCTGAAACTCGTGCACCGCGA
This sequence comes from uncultured Oscillospiraceae bacterium, assembly GCA_944385755.1. Taxonomy (GTDB): domain Bacteria; phylum Bacillota; class Clostridia; order Oscillospirales; family Oscillospiraceae; genus Scatomorpha. The sequence goes on along the minus strand of CALWYN010000057.1, from coordinate 10,195 downwards.
CCTCGCAGTTGCGGCCAAATTGATGAGCTATATTTGATGCTAGATTTTGTAAAAATAGATCGTAATCATTTTTACTTATCATTATGACACCTCGAAAAAATCAAAATACATTTTCGATTTACCCTATTAAATACCACAATCAAAAGCATATGTCAAACACTTTTTTTGATATTGAGATTTTTAAGGGGCAAAAATCTTTGAATCTCGCGCGATTATTCCCATTTTAGTTAATGCTTTCAAAAATATTTTTTGACATCGCTGGCACGTGATGGTTGAACAATATTTTACCGGTAATTGAGTTTGATTTTGTGAAGGTAGTACAATACATGCCCATGAAATCCTTTAAAAACTAAAATGAAAATAATGGAAATCGTGTCTTTGTAAATTCAATTGCGGTTACCGCGGCCTCAAAAATTAACCTAATATAAACTGAGAATAAATATGCCTGAATGTGCATATGAAACATGTCATATCAGCTGATATGACACGGATCCGCACTGTCGGCCGACACCTCCCCCCAAGAAAATCCCGCCGCTGGGGTTCCCCGCGGCGGGACTCTTTGTTTTTCTTCCGGCGGCTCAGACTACCACCTCCCTCCTGCAGAGCAGGTTTATCCGTTTTGCCAGAGCCCGGGCCTGCCCGAGCTGGCGGCCGTGGGCCTCCAGCGCCTCCGGGGTCGTGCACCGGTCCCGGCTGGCGGCGAAGCGCGCCTCTATCCCCACGTACTTCGTGCCCTGTATGAGCTTGTCGGCCAGGAACACCACCGCCGCCTCGTCCAGCCGCTCCGGGTCGTCCAGGCCGTGGTGCTGCCGGACTATGGCCGCTATGGCGGGATAGCCTATCGTCTCCAGCAGCGCGGCGCCGCGCGCGGCGTGCTCCGGCTCCGTGCGGGCTATGTCGTGCAGCAGAGCGCCGGCGCTGACGGCGAACTCGTCCGGATACACCCCGGCCAGAGCCATGGCGCAGACCAGGCGCAGCGCCTCCCTGGCCACCGCCCGGCAGTGTGCGGCCACTTTCTCCGGGACATTGGCGGCGAGCAACTTCCCGCACAGCGCGGGCAGCAGCTCCGGATGCGGGCGGTGGCCTGCGCGGCTGGAGAGCGCCCAGCTCCCATCCGCCCAGTCCAGGCGGGTGACAGAGCCGTACTGCAGCTCGAGCCGCGCCGCGGCCTCGGGGGCCATGCCGAGCGCCCTCCCCAGGAAGAGGCGCAGCACTTCGCGGTGGGTCACGACGGCTATGTCCCCGCGCGTGCACGCCAGGGCGTCCTCCACCGCCCGCGAGAAACGTTCAAGCACGCTCTCCGGCTCCTCCGCGCCGGGCGGCCGGAGGCTGCGGTCCCTGCCCCGTGCGGCGTAGAGCTCGGGCCACCGCTCGCGTATCTCCGAAAACGGCAGGCCGTCCCAGTCCCCCTGGCCGGCCTCCGCCAGCCCCGGAAGGGCAATGCCCTCCGCCCCCATCAGCGCGGCCGTCTCCCTGGCGCGTGAGAGCGGGCTGCAGAACACCTCGGAGACGCCCCAGCTTTCAAACCCGGGGCAGAGCAGCACGGAGCGCGCCCTGCCCGCGGCGGAGAGCGGGAAGTCCGCCGCGCCGAGGCAAAAGCTCTCGCCCCCCGGCGTCTCTACATCGCCGTGGCGGATGAAATATACCTTTCTCAAATCCCACACCTCCGAACTGCCTGCAGCTCATATCCGACGGCCCGCCGGCCGGCGCTCAGGCAAGCGCGGCGCCGGCAAGCCCCTGAATTGCGGACTGGAGCACACAGATATCCAGCCCCGCGGTGACGCTCGGGAAACCCTGGGCGAAATACTTCGCCGCGGCGGCGCCGTCGCCGCAGAACATTATACAGAGCTTCCCCGCGCGCTCGCAGGCGAGGCGGACGCGCTCCACGGCGGCCATGTGCCTCTCGTCGTCAAATCTGCCCGGGATGCCGAGGGCAATGGAGAGGTCGAACGGGCCGATGAATATGCCGTCCACACCCTCCACGGCGGCTATCTCCTCTATGTGCTCCAGGCAGCCGGCCGTCTCGCACTGCGGGATGAGCAGTGTCTCCCCGTTCGCGCGGGACATATACCCCGGCATGCCGCCGGAGTAGTTTTCGGCCAGGCCCCAGCCCCCGTCCCGGCTCGGGCAGTAGCCCCTGTTGCCGAGCGGCGTGAATTTGGCGTAGGACACCAGCGCCCTGACCTGCTCCACGCTCTCCACCTGCGGGACTATCAGGCCCGCCGCGCCCACGTCGAGCATTTTCAGCACAGGGCTGCGCTCTATGGCGTCCACACGCACCAGCGGCGCGAGGCCGGACCTCTCCGCGACCCCCACCAGTTCAGCGGCGTGTTCGGCCCCTATGGGGCTGTGCTCCATGTCGATTATCACATAGTCGAGCCCGGCGTACGCCATGGCCTCTATCGCCGGGGCGCTGAGGAGATGGGTGAAAATGCCCAGGCTCTTCCCGCCGCCGCGGAATTTTTCCAATATGCGGTTGGCCATCGGGGAACCTCCTATCTGTTGAAATATTCAAGACGGGTGAACCCGTCTCTTATCACAAGACTTGTGTAGCAGCCGTGCAGCATCCACAGGTGCGTCACGGCGCGCGGCTTCATGTCCAGGAGCCGTATCAGCAGCGTGGCGAGAGATCCGTTGTGGGCGACGATGAGCGTGTCCTCCCCGCGGGAGATCACGTCCCGCAGCACGGCCCCCGTGCGCTCGTATACCGTCTCGAAGCTCTCCCCGCCCGGGGGCGGGACGGCCGACCAGTCTGCCAGCATGCCGCGCACGAGCTCTGGGAACTCCTCCAGGAGCTGTTCGTAGCCCTTGTTCTCAAATTCGCCCATGTCCTGCTCCATGAGGCCGTCGCAGAGCTCCACCGGCACGTCCCGGCCAGCGAGGGCCAGCCGGGCGGTCTCCGCCGCGCGGCTGAGCGGGCTGGCGAGACAGCGCGAGATGGCTATGCCAGAGAGTTTCTCCCCCAGCTCGCGCGCCTGGGCCCTGCCGCGCTCCGTCAGCGCGAGATCGGTTATTCCGTAGAACAGCTTCAGGACGTTCCCCTCGGACTCCCCGTGCCGGGCCAGATACAGCCTCATGCCTCCGGCCCTCCCTCCGTCACGCTCAGACCGGACAGGTAGCGGCGCAGCATGTCAAAGGCGTGCTGGCAGGAGTGCAGCCGGACGAGGGCGCGGCTGCGTCCGGTGAGGTGTTTCTCCCGGACCCAGACGTGCTCGCCGTCCGCGAGCGAGATGAACACCGTGCCCACCTCGTGCGCCCCGTCGCCGTCAGGGCCGGCGAGGCCGGTTATGCCCACGCCCAGGTCGCTGCCGAGCCGCTCTCTCACCCTCCGGGCCAGTTCGACGGCCACCTCGCGGCTGACGGCGCCCTTCTCCTCGAGCAGCCGCTCGGGCACGCCCAGCAGGGAGGCCTTCGCCATGTTTGTATACACGACCATGCCGCCCAGCAGGGCCGCGCTGGCCCCGGGCACGTCCGTTATGCGCTTTTGCAGCTCTCCGCCCGTGCAGCTCTCGGCGCAGGCCAGAGTCACGCCGCGCTCTATGAGCAGCCGGACGGTGTGCCCGGCGAGGTCCGTGCCGTCCATGCCGTAGGCCAGGTCGCCGAATTCGCGCCTCACCCGCTCTATCACCGGGGCCATCATCTCCTCGGCCTCGGCGGCGGTGGACGCCTTGGCCGTCACACGCACCAGGCACTCGCCCGGCTTGGCGTAGGGCGCGAGGGTGGGGTTGGTCAGCTCCTGCATGTACGAGCGCAGCCTGTACTCCATCTCGCTCTCGCCTATGCCGAAGAAGTGGATGTTGTGCGAGACTATCACGCCGTCGGAGAGGGCCGCCAGTATGGGCCTGACGCGGTGTTCGAGCATGGGCCTCAGCTCCCCCGGGGGTCCCGGGAGCATGATGACCCGCACCCCCTCGCGCTCAAAGTAGCAGCCCGGGGCCGTCCCCCAGTCGTTGCGCAGCGGCGTGGAGCCCTGCGGCAGCCAGACCTGCTGGAGGTTATTGGGCGTCAGCTCGCTGTAGCCGCGCTCGGCCCATATGCCGCGCAGCCAGGCCTCCTCGCCCCTGTCGAGCTCCAGCGGTATACCGAAGCCCTCCGCCAGGGCGCTCTTTGTCAGGTCGTCGCAGGTGGGGCCCAGCCCGCCCGTGGTGATTATCAGGTCGGCCCTCCCGCGCGCGCGGCGGACGGCCTCCGCCACCCTGCCGGGATTGTCGCCCACGACGGTCTGCCAGTAGACGTTTATCCCGTACTCGCTCAGCAGCACGGCGACGTCGGCGGCGTCCGTGTTTATCGTCGTGCCCAGCAGCAGCTCTGTCCCCACGGAGATTATCTCAGCTTTCAATGTCTATCCATATCCTTTCGACCCCGTCCACGGCCTCGCGGACGAGAGTATCTATATCGAGCGCGCTCTCCGCGGCCTCCACGTCCTCAAGGCGCGGCTTGGTGCGCGGGTGGCGCGGGGTAAAGACTGTGCAGCAGTCCTCATAGGGGAGAATTGAGGTCTCAAAAGTGCCTATATTGCGCGCGTGGCGGCCTATCTCCTCCTTGTCCATGCCGACCAGAGGCTGCAGTATCGGCAGCTCCGTCACCGCGCGGGTGACGGCCATGGCCTCCATCGTCTGGCTCGCCACCTGGCCCAGGTTCTCGCCCGTGACTATGGCCCTGCAGGAGTTCTGCCCGGCGAGCACGTCGGCAATCCGCATCATGAAGCGGCGCATGACCAGCGTGAAGTACTCCTCCGGACATTTGGCGCGCATCTCCTCCTGTATGTGCGTGAAGGGCACGACCAGCAGGCACATCGGCCCGCAGCTCGGCACGAGCAGCCGCGCGAGGGAGATGACCTTCTCCTTCGCCGCCTCGCTCGTGTACGGGAAGCTGAAGAAGTGTACTGGCACGAGCTTGACGCCGCGCCGGGCTATCATGTAGCTGGAGACGGGCGAGTCTATACCGCCGGAGAGCAGCGTTATGGCGCGCCCGTTCGAGCCCACCGGCATGCCGCCCGCGCCCGGCGTGGGCGCGGCGTGGACATAGGCGGCGTAGTCGCGCACCTCGAGATGCACGACCAAGTCCGGGTGCCGCACGTCGACCGGGGTATCGGGAAACGCGTCGGCGAGCAGGCCGCCGACGTACTGGCTGAGCTGGATGCTGGTCATGTGGAAGCTCTTGTCCGAGCGGCGCGTCTCCACCTTGAAGCTCTTCGCGTTCTCAATGTCGTCCTTCAAATACTCGCGCGCCTTTTCAAATATGGCGTCCTCGTTCTTCTCACAGGCTGCGGCGCGGGTCAGGGCTATTACCCCGAACACATGGCGCATGGCCTCGAAAGCGGCGTCCATGTCCGCCGCCCCGTCCTCCGGCTCGACGTACACGGTGGACTGCACGCAGTAGACGTGGAAATTTCCCAGCGACTTGAGCCGCTTCCTTATATTCGTCAGGAGCTTCTGCTCAAAATAACGCTTGTTCAGCCCCTTGAGCACTACCTCTCCCTGCTTTAAGAGTATGATGTCCTTCATTTCCGCCTCAACTTCCTCTTCCGGCCCCTGCCGTCCACGATATAGGTGTTCTCCAGCGTCTCGATCGCACTCCGCCGCCATTCGGCCAGATACTCCTCGCGCAGGGCGGCGCGCTCGGATCGCTCCTCCTCCGTGAGCTCGCGCTCACGGGAGAGGCGCGTCAGCTCGGAAATCCTGTTCTTCTTCTCCTCTGTCATGCGGCACCTCAGTTCTTCAGGGAATTCATGGGCGCCGGTATGCGCCCGCCGCGGCGGATAAACTCGGCGCTCGACTCGGTGTGGACGGGCATGACCGGCGCGCTGCCCAGCAACCCCCCGAACTCGACGGTGTCGCCCACCTCCATGCCCGGGGCCGGTATGATGCGCACGGCGGTGGTTTTGGAGTTTATCATGCCTATCGCGGCCTCGTCCGCGATTATGGCCGAGACGGTCTCCGCGCTCGTCGAGCCCGGGACGGCTATCATGTCCAGGCCGACGGAGCAGACACAAGTCATGGCCTCCAGCTTGTCGATTGTGAGGGCGCCGTTGCGGACGGCGGCTATCATGCCCTCGTCCTCGCTCACCGGGATGAACGCCCCCGACAGCCCCCCGACGGAGGAACTCGCCATGACGCCGCCCTTCTTGACCGCGTCGTTCAAAAGCGCGAGGGCCGCCGTCGTGCCGTGGGTGCCGCAGGCGGAGAGGCCCATCTCCTCGAGTATGCGCGCAACGGAGTCCCCCACGGCGGGGGTCGGGGCCAGGGAGAGGTCGACGATGCCGAAGGGCACGCCCAGCCTCTTTGAGGCCTCCTTGGCCACGAGCTGGCCCATGCGCGTCACCTGGAAGGCCGTCTTTTTTACCGTCTCGGCCACTACATCGAAGGGCTCACCGCGCACCGCCCTCAGCGCGTGGTGCACCACCCCGGGGCCGGAGACGCCGACGTTTATCACCCTGTCGGGCTCGCTGACCCCGTGGAAGGCCCCGGCCATGAAGGGGTTGTCCTCCACCGCGTTGCAGAACACGACGAGCTTCGCGCACCCAAAGCCGCCGCGGTCCGCGGTCAGCTCCGCCGTCTCCTTTATCACGCGGCCCATGAGCGCCACGGCGTCCATGTTGATTCCGGCCTTGGTGGAGCCTATGTTCACGCTCGAACAGACCAGCTCGGTCCCCGCCAGCGCCTCCGGTATGGAGCGGATGAGCCGCTCGTCGGGGGGAGTCATGCCCTTCTGCACAAGGGCGGAGAAGCCGCCCACAAAGTCCACGCCCGTCTCGGCGCGCGCGGCGTCCAGCGCCCGGGCAAAGGGTACGTAGTCCGGCGCGTCCGACGCCGCGGCCACCAGGGCGATGGGCGTCACGGATATGCGCTTGTTCACGATGGGGATGCCGAACTCGGCCTCTATCTCCTCGCCCGTGCGCACGAGGTCCTTTGCGCTGCGGGTTATCTTGTCGTAGATCTTGCGGCAGGCGGCCGCCGCGTCGCTATCGCAGCAGTCCAGCAGGGAGATGCCCATGGTGACCGTGCGCACGTCGAGGTGCTGCTGGTCTATCATCTCGATGGTCTCGAGTATTTCGCCCCGGTTTATCATGTGTAACCTCCAAACAGAGCGGCGGCGGGGGAGCCCCTTGACAGGGTTCCCCCGAACCCCCTCCTGATCCTTTTTGCCGTTTTGGGGTTTTCGCGCTCTGCGGAGCGCGGCCAGAGGCTCTGCCTCTGGACTCAGACACCTTTTGAAAAAGGTGGACGAAAACTTTCATTCTGTTCATCGGGCCGGGGCTTTGCCTCGGCCCGATACCATAACTCGCGCCGCGGCGGCGCGACCGCCTTGCCGTGCAAGGCGAGGGGGGTATCGCGGCATTTATGCCGCGTATCCAGGGGGGGACAACGTCCCCCCTTGGACATTTTATATACGGTGCATCGCGTTGAAGATGTCCTCGCGCTGCGCCCTTATCTCCAGGCCGAGGCGCTCACCCTCCGTGCGCAGGAGGGACGTGAGCTCCGCGAAGGGGATGGTGCAGCCCGCCGCGTCCACCAGCATAATCATGGTGAAGTAGTCCTGCAGCACCGTCTGGCTGATGTCGAGCACGTTCACCCCGCGCTGCGCGAGCAGCTGGCTGACGTCGGCTATGATGCCGACGCGGTCCCTGCCTATGACTGTGACGATTGCCTTCATGCTCTTGTCCTCCCCTGTCAGATGCCCAGGCCGTCGAGATCCAGCTCGAAGGCCGGGATAAAGTGTTCAAGGAAATAGTCCGCCTCCGGCAGATTCATGGACTCTATCCTCGCGCGGGTCTGCCGCTCGGCGGAGAGGAATTCGTGGTTCCCGGCCTTGCGCTCCTCGATGCACTTCACATAGGCCGAGAGCCGGTCCGCCGCCTTCAGCAGTTTTGCGGCGTCATCCCCCACATCCCCCGATATAAGCGGCTCAAACGAGCTTCTCAGCTCCACCGGAAGCATCGACACGAGTTTTTGCGCGGCGCTGCGCTCCACCTCGCGGTACGCAGAGGTGAGCTCCCCGCTGTGGTACTTCACCGGGGTCGGCAGGTCGCCGGTTATTATCTCCGGTGCGTCGTGATAGAGGGCCGCGGCCGCCAGCGCGCCAGGGTCGCAGGGCCGGCCGAACACGTCCCGGCGTATGACGCCCAGCGCGTGCGCCAGGACGGCCACCATGTGGCTGTGTTCCTGCACGTTTTCGGGTATGCTGCTGCGCATGAGGCCCCAGCGGCCTATATAGCGCATTCGGGATATCAGTGCGAAAAAGCTGTTCATTACACCGCCTCCTCGGAGTTCTCAAGCGCCCTGCCGACAACGCGCTTGCTCATCCAGGCCTTTGAGAAATAGCGCGGGATGCTCATGAGCACGCCCAGCCCCCAGCCGAAGGGTATGTTCAGCCAGCAGGCGGCGTAGCCCACACCCAGGACATAGGCCATCAGATAGCTGACCGCGACGCGTATCCCCAGCGTGGAGAAGCTGGTCAGTGAGGTCCATATCACATCCCCCGCGCCCTGGAGGAGGCCCGTGGCCGGCATGTATGTGGCGAAGAGTATGATGCAGCAGCTCATGAACCGCTGATACTCCACCGCCTGCTCCAGCGGCTCGCCGCTGAGGTTGAAGAGGCGCGCGAAATCCGGGGCGAGGAAATAGAGCAGCACGGCTATCACGACGCTGGAGCAGACGCTCATGAGCGTCGCCGCCTTCCAGCCGCTGTGGACGCGGTCGTACTTCTCGGCGCCGACATTCTGGCCGGTGAAGCTCGCCGCGGCGTTGTTCATGCCGAATATCGGGATAAGCGCATAGCTCTCCATGCGGTTCCCGGCGTTAAAGGCAGCCATTGTCACCTGCCCGAAGCTGTTCACCAGGCGCTGGATAAATACGTTTCCCATGGAGATTACGGCCTGCTGTATAATTGCGGGTATGCCGAGGCGGAGACAGAGGCGGAACTTGCCCGTATCAAAGACGAACTCGCGCCGTCTGAAGCGGAATATGGGGTAGCGCCGGAACATGTAGAATATGCTGAAAGCGGCGCATACGGCCTGGGATATCACCGTGGCCACCGCCACGCCCACGACCCCCCAGCCAAAGCTTATCACAAACCAGAGGTCCAGCACGGTGTTGAGCACGGCGGAGACTATCAGGAAGTACATGCTCGCGCGGCTATCGCCCACGGCCCGCAGTATGCCGGAGACGGCGTTGTAGACGTACTGGAATATGAGTCCCACCGCGTAGATGGCGAAATACTCTATTGCATAGAGCCGGCAGGTCTCGTCCGTGACGCGCATGAGGCCCACGACCAGCAGCTCCGCCCCCGCGCAGCCCGCAACGGCGAGGACTGTGCCCAGGGCCGTCTGAGTTATCAGCAGCGTGCTCGCCGCGCGGCGGAGCTCCTGCTCACGCCTGGCCCCGTAGAGCTGCGAGATGAGCACGCCGCCGCCGTTCGCCAGGCCTATGGATATCGCCAGAAACAGGAATATCAGCGAAGTACAGCTCCCCACCGCGGCGAACATGGCGTCGCATATCTCCTGGGTCTCCCCGCCGTAGCGGCTGACGACGATGCTGTCCACCGTGTTGTAGAGCTGCTGCAGAAATTGTCCCAACATAATAGGTATGGAGAAAAACAGCAGTTCTTTCCACACCACTCCGACCGTCATATCTCTTCTCTTTTCCATGCCTCACACTCACTGAAAATGTCGTATTTTAATAATATCATGCGCAATCGCGTCTGTAAAGTGCGCGGGCGAACAGAATTTCGGAAAGGGCGGCCGTTCCGGCCCGGCGCAAAAAGGCCCTTTACAGGCCGCCGGGACTGTGCTATAATGCGCGCGAAAGCAAGAGGTGAAGTTGATGTCGCAGCGCCGCATATGACAGGGCAGGAGATCCGTCCGGGGACGGGTCCGCTCGCCGTGCTCTGCTTTTGCGGTCCGGGCAAATTTTCTCACCCATACGCGCCGCCGCTCCGGCCCCTGCCGGAGGGGTGTTCGGCGCGCGCAGAGGCATGTTTTCGCGGCGGACGGCCCTTTCCGGGGGCCGCTTTTTCTTTGCCCTGTATGGATTTGTACTGAATCTGTTGAAAAGGACGACCTCCATATGAACCGCGAAAACAAGAAACTGAAATATGAAAAGGGTTATTACAGGAACCACCCCTGCGCCGAGAGCTTCACCTGCAGGCACTGCGGCCGCCCCGTGGTCTCCGCCGGGGCCGGCAGCGCGCACAG
>CALWYN010000056.1 GCA_944385755.1 uncultured Oscillospiraceae bacterium | reverse complement strand
ATCTATGTTCCTGTCTCCTCTGGACAAGATATGGCACCTGTTCAAATTTCCCAACTGGTTCCCCTACCGGTACGCGTTTCTGCTCTCATTTTCCCTCGTTTTCATTGCCGCGGAGGCGGCGCAGCATGTCCTTCCCAGGCTGCCGCGCGTTCTGTCTCCGGCCCTGCTGATACTCACGTCGCTGGAGCTCTCGCTCAATACATCCGTCATATTAAGAGGTATTGATTCCCAGTTCCACTATGAGAGTTTTTCGGAATATTCCCAATATTACACTGACACCGAGAAACTGATTCAGGCCGCATATATGGATGACAATTACAGTTTTCATAGAATTGGCGCGACGGAGGACCGCGGCTTCAACAGCCCGCTCTCCTTCGGCTATCCCGGCATAACCCACTACAGCAGCCTTTACGACCGGGACGTCAATGACGCTCTCAAATCCCTCGGCTTTGCGCAGAGCTGGATGTGGACGGCCTACTACGGCTCCACCCCGCTCACGGACGCCCTGCTGGGGGTCAAATATGTCTTGAGCGCCTCCCCCCAGCCCCTCTATTCCCCCGTCACGGGCACCGCCGGCGGCCTCGGCGCCTTCCTCTGGCGCAATGAAAATGCGCTCCCAATCGCCTTTTTGGCCCCCGGCGAGATACCGGCATCTCTCGATGCGCCCAGCCCTCTCGAGCGTCAGAATGAGCTCATAAATGAGCTCACGGGCTGGGATTACGGCGTATTTTCCCCGGTGGTTCCCAAGGTCGAATACACTTCCGAGTCGGTGACGCTTACGTTCACCGGCTCTGGGCGGCCGATATATGCGGATTTATCGCACTATAATCTGGAGGCCCTGTTTGCGGACGGGCAGTTCGTCTCCTGGCTGAATACGGACGAGACGCGTTCGGTTCACCTCCTGGCCGCCCCTGCCGCCGGCGAGAGCGTGGAGGTGACGGTAACCGGCTCAGGCGCCGCCCGGATTGACTGGGCCTCGGCCTGCTATGAGCTGGACCCCGCGGCCCTATCCGAGGCCTGCGCGGTTCTGGACAATATGAGTTCGGTAGACGTGGACGGCACCGAGGTGACGCTGAGATACAGTTCGGACGTGCCCGCAAATCTCGCCACCACCATACCGGCAGAGCCGGGCTGGAGGGCATATATAGACGGAGAGAGGACAGATACCGGCGAAATGCTGGACGCATTCCTCACTGTGTCCGTCCCGGCAGGCGAGCACACCGTAACTCTCCGCTATATACCGCCCGGCCTGCCGCTGTCGCTGCTGCTCGCGCTCACCTCCCTCCCCCTCATGGCGCTCACGCTGAGAAGAAAAAAAGACCGGTGAGAACCGGTCTTTTTTATGTGAATTTACTCCGGGTCAGTCCAGCAGCCCCGGCACCCACTTTGACGCGTCGAGCTCCTTGAATCTGGCCCTTACGAACCTCTCCTTGAGATTGAAGGGCACAGTGCAGTCAAAAATCGTCTTGCAGGCGATGCCATGGTCGCGGCAGCTGGGTGTGAACAGCGGGTCGTTCGAGGGGTCCAGCGGGTGGCAGCGCACTCCCGGGATGGTGATGATGTCGTTGTCCCCCTGGAAGCGCGTGTTCATCGCCCAGAGCACGTCGTTCATGTCGAAGCAGTCCACGTCCTCGTCCACGATGAATATGTGCTTCAGCTCGCTGAACGCGGAGAAGGCCAGCAGCGCGGCCTGCCTCTGGCGTCCCTCATCGGAGGGCACGGTCTTTTTGAACTGCAGCACGGCCATGTACTTTCCCCCTCCGGCGGAGGCGCAGTAGACGTTCAGCAGCTTTCCGGGCATTGCCTTGTCCACCATGGTGAGTATGCTCGCCTCGGTGGGGATGCCGGCCATTGACACATGCTCCTCGCTGGGGCCTATGCAGGTCTGCATTATGGGGTCCCTGCGGTGGGTCACAGCTTTCACCTTTATTATCCAGCAGTCGCTGCTCGCAGGCCCTGTGTAGCCGGGGAACTCCGGCATGGCGTATCCGGTGTTCCTGTTCTGGTCCTCGCGCACACGCACTCCGGGCAGCACCTCGCCCTCGATGACGTATTCCGCGTTGGCAATGGCGTGCTCATTTACGGTGAGGCACTTTGCCAGGCGCACGGGGCTGCCGCGCAGCGCGCCGGCTATGGAGAGCTCGTTAAAGCCCAGGGGGGTTGTGGGCGGCTCGAAGCAGGAGGCTATCTCAATCGCGGGATCTACCCCGATGCTGACTGAGATGGGCAATTTCTGCCCCAGCTGCTCCGCCCTCTCGGCCATGGCGCCGATGTGCCTCGCGCCGGGCGTGAAGAAGATGCTGAGTTCGTCCCGGCTCTGGATGCACAGGCGGTGTATGGTGACATCGGAGAGCCCCGTATCCGGGTGGCTGGCGTAGCACATGCCCATGGTGATATACGGACCGGCGTCGTCCGGCGTGTTCGTGGGGGCTGGGATGAGCTTATTCAGGTCAAAATCGGGCTCATCCGCGTAGTGGACCACCTCCTGGCAGGGCTGAGGCCCCTCGGCAACTACCGGCTGCAGCGGCTTCCCGGCCGCCTCTTTGAGCAGCCAGCCCAGCCGGTCAGGAGTGGTGTCCAGTATGGCGGCCGCCCGCTTCCGGCTGGCCAACAGGCCTATGGCCACCCTGGCGCCGGGGAAGCCCTTGACATTGTTGAATATCATTGCGGGGCCCTCTCGCGTGGGGCGCTTCACCGTCCCGCCGGCTCCCACATACCTGTATACTCCGGACAGCTCCGCCTCCGGGTCCACCTCTACATCGGTCTCCACCAGCTGCCCCTTCATGCCGGAGAGCAGATTGAGCGCCTCTCTCAGATCGTATTCCCTCGCTTTTTCCATGTGTCCTCCTACAGGGTCAGCCCCATCTTTCCGCTGTTGAATATCCTCTCGTCCATTGTCCTGAGCTCAGGGGAAATCTGGGGTACGAAGTCCATCTTGTCGAGTATGTCGCGCTGTACATCCACGCCGGAGGCCACCTCTATGAGCTCAATCCCCTTCTCGGCGAGACGGAACACGGCCCTCTCAGTGATGTACAGTATCTTCTGCCCGGTCTCCCTGGCGTAGTCGGCGGAGAACGTCACCTGTTCGACCTTCTTGACGAACTTGACGCCCTTGCCTTCCTCTACTATCTTCAGCCCGCCGTTCTCAATCTCCAGCGTGGGTTTGGTGGCGGTGAAGCCGCCCATAAAGCAGACATTCTTCGTGCTCTGGGTGATATTGATAAAGCCCCCGGGGCCCGCGCAGCTCTTGCCGAAGCGGGAGACGTTCACATTGCCGTTCTCGTCCACCTGGGCCAGGCCCAGGAAAGCCGCGTCCAGGCCGCCGCCGTCATAGAAGTCGAAGTTGTTAGCTATGGCGTATATGTTCTCCGGATTTGTCGCGCAGCCGAAGCCCACGCCTTCGGTCGGCACGCCGCCCAACGGGCCTGACTCCAGCGATAGCAGCATCTGGTCGGCCACTCCCTCCTCGTTTGCAACGCTCCCGATGCCGGAGGGTATGCCTATGCCGAGATTTATGACGCTGCCCTTCTTCAGCTCCATGGCCGCCCTTCTGGCTATGACCTTGCGCATGTTGAGCGGCATGGCGGGTATATCCCCGGCCGGGATCCTTATCTCCCCCGTATATTCGGGGTGGTAGCGGTCCACGGCGTAGTTCTGGCGGTGGTTCTCGGGGCTGGACACGACCACATAGTCGACCAGAGAGTGGTTTATGACCACCTCCCTGGCGGGGATGCTTCCGCGCTCCAGCACCGCCTCCACCTGTACTATGACGATGCCGCCGTTGTTGTGGACCGCGGTAGCCATCTGGAGCTGGGTTTCCTGTATATCCTCATGGGCCAGGGAGATGTTCCCGTCCGTATCGGCGTAGGTGCCCCTGATGACGCAGGCATCCAGCGGCACGCTGCGGTAGAAGAGGCAGTCCCTGCCGTCTATCTGCATGACGGATACGAGCTCGCGGTTCTGTGCCCTGGCCCGCTCGTTGACGGCGCAGCCCTCGACCCTTGGGTCGACATAGGTGCGTACGCCCACACGTGTCAAAACGCCCGGGCGCTTAGCCGCCGAGGCCCTGAGCATGTTCACGACCACGCCCAGCGGGAGCGCGTAGCCTGCAATTTTGTTTTCGGACACCAGCTTATCCATCTGGGCGGAGTTCTTGTAGTGCCCGGCTATGAGAGTATCTATCAGGCCCTCCGCCGCGAGGCGGTTGTGACCAATATCGTCAAATTTATTGTTTCCGGTGCAAATGCCGGAAAAGACGGTGATCCCTCTGGGGTGCCCCTCGTCCGCGTATCGCTCCTCTATGCCCTTCAGCAGCTCATCCGGGGCGCTGTGGGCCCCAAAGCCGCCTACGCCGAGTGTGATTCCGTCATTTATAAGCGCGGCCGCTTCCCTTCGAGTGACTATCTTCAACATATCAGCTCCTTATAACTGAGTCAGGAGGCCGCCGTTGCGGCGGCCTCCCTTTTCGTGTGAGTTTATGGCTTCAGAGAGGTAATCGGTCTTAAATGATGCCCAGCGCGCGTCCGCCGAGGACGCAGAGGGCGCAGATGGGTATCCAGATTATAGAGATGATAAGTCCGGGTTTGACCATCTCGGGCAGCTTCCAATAGCCGTAGCCGTAGGTCGTGAGCGGGATGGGATCGAGAGGTACGATGAACACGGCGCTGGCGGTGAATCCGAGGGGCAGCACGAGATATACGGGGTTGACGCCGATGGTAACGGCCAGCGCGCACACTACCGGCACGCAGACGGAGAGCACGGCGTTCGCCACAGGGATAAGCACGTGGCTGAAGATGCCGAAAGCGGTGATTACGAGCAGGATGACAAAGAGGGAGGAATCGACCAGGCCGCCGAGGCAGAGGTCACTGAGCCACTCGGCAGCGCCCTGGGTGCTGAGGATCATCGCTATGGCGTTTGCGGAGCCGATAAGCAGGATGGAATCCCAGCTGATTGCGCTCTTTGCCTTATCCCATGTCATGAGATCCATACCGGGCAGGAAGAACACGCAGACAGCGGCAAGCGAGGCAAACGCGGTCTCTATGCCGGTCATGGACTGGGTGACCCAGAGCACCAGGACAACGGCGAAGATAATGAGGAACTTCTTCTCGTCTTTGGTCATGGGGCCGAGCTCCTGCCTCTTCTGCTTGAGGTTCTCAAATCCCTTGACGTGATCTATCTCGGGTTTGAACACGAGGGTGATGACGAACCAGGCGATGAAGTTCAGCACAATGGCCATGGGGAAGCCGATGGCGGTCCACTGCAGGAAGGTGACGTTCTCGCCGCCGATGTTGTTCAGCAGGTTGATGGTCAGAATGTTCAGTCCGCTGCCCGCGGGAGTGGCGAATCCGCCTATGGCCGCGGAGATGGGGATGGCTATCATAACGGCCTTGCCGAAATTGCTCTTGCCCGGTTCACAGCCGCTCTCCTGCAGCATGGGGTAAGCTATGCCTGCCAGTATAATGCAGGTGGGGATGTCAACGAGTATGGACGAGATGAGGCAGCCGCAGAGCATGAGCGCAAGCAGCACCATTTTGCTCTTGGAGCCGAACATCGGGGTGATGTAAAGGGAAATACGGTAGCCGAGGCCGGTGTCGATAAACACCTTGGCTATGATCAGCGCGCCCATGATGAAGAACATCGTGGCAATACCGAAGTTCATCAGGATGGAGTTGGTGTCCTGGATGCCCAGCAGCGCGGGCAGGAACATCAAAAAGCAGGAAGATATGCCAATGGGAATAAACTCAGTTACCCAGACGTACACACAGACTATCATGAATATGATGGCCTTCCAGCCCGCCTCGGTCAGTCCGCTCGGGGGCGTTATCATCGAGGCCACTATGTAGAAGATTACCGCGATAGCCAGCTCGATGTACGCCTTGGTCGGAGACATCTTTTTGTTCATCGTTATTCTCCCTTCTCAATAATAGACCGCGTCGTTTTTTATATCGCTGACAGTTTCTTCAGGTATTCGTATCTCTCGGCAAAATGGCGTCCGGCGGCGGCGATCTCCTCTTCGCTGGCGCCCTTGAACCTCTTCTGCATGGAGAAGTATTTCTCGGCCTTGCCCAGCTCCGAGGGCTCGCGTCCGAGAGTCACCTTGCCGTTCTCGTACTCGAGCAGTACCCAGGCTCCGCAGTTGATGGCCTCTCTCGCCACTTCAACCGTCTTTCCGGAGGGATATCCCCATCCGGTGGGGCAGGGGCTCATGATGTGCAGCACGCGGCAGCCGACGATGTCCCTGGCCTTCTGGACCTTCTTGCGCAGGTCCGGTATATTGGCTATGGAAGCTGTGGCCGCATAGGGCACATGGTGGGCCATTACTATTTGGATTAGGTCCTTGTTGTACACCTTCTTGCCGGCGGGAGTCGTGGTGGTGGAGGCAGCGAGCGGAGTTGAGCTGCTGCCCTGGATGCCGGTGTTCATGTAGGCCTCGTTGTCGTAGCAGATGTAGAGTATGTTCTCGTTCCTCTCCATCGCGCCGCTGAGGGACTGGAGGCCTATGTCGACAGTGCCGCCGTCACCGGCTATGGCCACGACCTTGGTGTGGTCGTTGCCCTGGTGCTTGAAGCCGTTGGCGATGCCGGACGCTATCGCCGCGGAGTTTTCGAGGTTGCCCTGTATGCCGGGAACGGTCACGGAAGCCTCAGGGCCGGTTCCGGAAAACTGAGCCGCACATCCGGGAGGAACTACAAGCACGGTGTCGTCGCCCATTATCTCCAGCACATTTCTGAAGATAACGTCGATCATGCACCCCTGGCAAGTGCTTATTCCGGGCGAAACAGCGCCCTTGGGTTGTACCTTATACGTCAGCATGGCATCTCAACCTCCCTGATGTTCATCGCGTCGTCTCTCACGTCAAACCACGTATTGCAGTCATCCGCCTTGCCCTCGTATACGTCGAGAAGCTCGCCGAAAATCTTCCTGAAGGAGCCGTCGGAGATATCCCTGCCGGCGATGCCGCCGACGAAGCCGAACACCTTGCCGACTCCGGCGCCGTACAGCGCCGCCTTGACTTCGGAGCAGACGGGGCCCTGAGCCGCGCCGAGCCCGCTGGAGCGGTCCACGACGCCTATAACCTTGACGTTCTTCAGCGCCTCTCTGACCTCTTCCGCGGGGAAGGGGCGGAACATGCAGATGCGCAGCAGTCCGGCCTTTATGCCCTTCTCCCTGAGCTGATTGACCACATACTTGCCGGTGCCGGACATGGAGCCTATTGTCACGACCGCGACATCCGCGTCGTCGAGCATGTAGCTCTCAACCGTGTGCAGCTCCCTGCCGAATTTCTGCTTATACTCTGCGAAAACGTCCTTCGCCACCTCGGCGGCGCGCCTGAAGCCCATCATCTGCTGGTACTTCATCTCGGTGTGCTCAACCGTGGGGCACAGATCGTTTATAAACATGACATCCTGAGGATCGAGGTACATATTGCGCCTCACATAGGGCTTTACGAAGTCCCAGGCCTCCTCATCGGTGGGCGTGTCGACCCTCTGCATGGAGTGGGACAGATAGAAGCCGTCAAAGCACACCATGGAGGGAGTGAGCACCTCTTCGTGCTCGGAAATCCTGTAGGCACACAGGGTGAGATCGAGTATCTCCTGCACGGTGGCGCAGTAGAACTGCAGCCAGCCGGTGTCGCGCTCGGCCATTGTGTCGGAGTGGTCGCACCAGAGCGACCAGGGGGCGACCAGCGAGCGGTTGACAACGGGCATGACAATGGGCACACGGCAGCCCGCGGCGACGCCGCAGACCTCGTGCATCAGCGCAAGGCCGACGGAGGCTGTGGCGGTGGCCACCCTGACGCCGGTGAGCTGGGCGCCGATGCTCACGGACATCGCGGAGTGCTCGGATTCAACCCTGACATACTCTGCGTCTATGTTTCCATTCGCCACTTCGTCGGCGAGGTGCTCAGCGATGGAGCTCTGCGGCGTAATGGGATAGGCGGCAATGACGCCCGGCCTGGCCAGCCTTATGGCCTCAACGGCCGCTCCGTTACCATCAAACATCTTGACGGGCATCAGTCATCGCTCCCTTCCGGTATCATTTTCAGCGCCTTCTTCGGGCACTCATTGGCACATATCCCGCAGCCCTTGCAGTAGGTCCAGTCGAAGCTGAGCGGCGAGCCCTCGCGGCTGACCGTAATACATGCGGTGGGGCAGTACCTGGCACAGGTCCCGCATCTGATGCACAGGCTCTCGTCGACGCTCGGCCTCTCAAGCCTCCAGCTGCCAGTGTGGGCCGCCGCAAGTATGTGCGAACAGGGGCCAAGGACCCTACGCTTTGACGGTGTGCTCGTAGGCATATTCTGCTGCATTTGCATTCTTTTCACCAACCTTTCCAAAGCTCTCCTTAACGGCGGCGGTAACCGCTTCTATGCTCACAACACCTGTCTTGGCCAGGGCGCCAAGCATCGCGCTGTTCGGGATGCTGAGACCGATATTGGCAATGGCCGCTCCGGTCGCGTCACATGCGTAGATTGTCCCGAAGCCGTATTCGCTCCTGTACCGCTCTATCATCTCATCACTCTGAGTGTTTATCACCAGTATCGTGTCCGGGGTGCATCCCTCCCCCACGTCCACTCCCATGTCGATGAGTTTGTCGTCAAATACCACGACGATATCCGGCTCATAGACGTAGCAATTTAGGAGGACAGGCTTATCGTCCACTATGATATGGGCAAAGACGGGAGCGCCGCGGCGCTCATGTCCATACGCCGGCACAGTGATTGCGTATTCATCCTGGTGGACGGAAACTGCTATGGATAGGATCTTTGCCGCAGTTACTGCACCTTGCCCTCCTATTCCATAAAATTTAATTTTTTGCATTTTTACATCGCCCTCCTAGTTCTTGATATAAACTGATAATTCACATATAGAATCATCTGTATATTAATATAAACTTCATGCAGCACATTGTCAATAAAAACACTCAATCTAAGGGCACCGCTATGTCCATTTCTCCAATTCCCACAAAATTAGTGCGCTTCTTTTATTGAACCTGTAATTCGCATAAAGAATTCTAACTCAACTTTGTCCCCGAGTATTCGGCTCAAAATTTTTTCTGTTCACTCCTGGGCAATTTCATGGTATAATAATGGATATCTGTCTCTGTTTTACTTTAAAGGTCTATTTAATTTAGGAGTCTGTTATGCAAGAGTCGCTAAACGAAAAATACATTCTTCAATCCGTTGCCAACACCCTGGATATACTTGACCTCCTGTCAAAGCAGGGCGAACTCACCGTGCCGGAGATATCGGCGCAGACTGGCTTCAGCAAAAGCTCCGTTTTCCGGATGCTCGCAACGCTTGAGAACAGGAAATTTATAAAAAAGTCCGCGGACGCAAAATACAGCCTGGACGTAAAGCTGATTGTTCTGGGGAATTCCGTGATTGACAGGCTGGATGTAATACGCTTCGGCCACCCCATGCTCATGGAGCTCACAAACCGTACCGGCGAGACCTCGCATATGGGCATATTGGACGGCGACATATTCGTCCGCGTGGTGGACAAGGTGCTCAGCCCATCCACGATACGGACGGACTCATACGTGGGCTTTGGCAGAAGGGCGCATCTCATGGCCTGCGGCAAGGCAATTTTGTCCTTCAAGCCCCAGACGTTCATCGACGCATATATCCGTGTCAACGACTTTTCCCCACTCACCGACTACAGCATCACCGGGGCCGACCAGCTCCTGCGCGAGCTGGAGCTCACACGCCAGAGAGGATATGCCCTGGACCGTGAGGAGAGCGAATACGGCCT
Source organism: uncultured Oscillospiraceae bacterium (assembly GCA_944385755.1). Taxonomy (GTDB): domain Bacteria; phylum Bacillota; class Clostridia; order Oscillospirales; family Oscillospiraceae; genus Scatomorpha. The sequence continues at coordinate 3,464 of CALWYN010000056.1, read as the reverse complement.
CTTCTGCATAGGTGCGCCGATTTTCGACATCAATCACAACGTTATTGCAGCGGTCAGCATATCCGGCCCCGCCGACAGGATGAAGAAGAATCTGGACGCAAATCTGCCATTGGTCCTCGAAACCGCCAGAAAAATTTCGGAATACATGGCCTGAGCAGCGCAAAAATGCCCTGGGGCTGGTTGCCCCAGGGCATTTTTCCTTATTATCGCTATTGTGCCTCTCCCAAGGCACCTGATTGCAAAATATCGCTCAGGATTTCTCCGGTGCAGCGTACGATTTCAGCTATTCCCTCTCTGCCCGGGGACTCATAGTGTATTCCGCACACGGCCGTTACCGTACATCCCAGGCGCGCTGCCAGCTCCCTCGCGAACATGTCCCCCACCACGTCGTCCCTGTGATGTGGCAGCAGGAGCGTGTCCAGTTTCAGCTCGCAGGACTCAAAATACGCCGTGCTTATGCTCCCGATATGCGGGGCGCAGCCGCCGGTGATGCTCACCAGCCAGTCGCCGCCCATGCGCGTAAGCTCGGCCGAAATTGGGTGACCGAGGACCTCTCTTGTAAACTTCACCGCCGGTTCCGGGCCTCAGGCAGTCATGGCCGCCAGAGTCAGAGCCGCCAGCTCCTGCACGCTTATGCCAAGCATCTCCGCGCCCTTATTGATGACCTCGCGGGAGCAGCCGGCGGCGAATTTCTTGTCCTTGAACTTTTTCATCACGGATTTGACCTCCATGCCATCATACCCTGTCGGGCGCATCAGCGCCGCCGCGCCTATCAGGCCGGTGAACTCGTCCACGGCAAAGAGGTACTTTTCCATCAGCCGCTCGGGCTCAACGTCACAGACCAGCCCGTAGCCGTGGCTGGCGACGGCATGTATCACGCTCTCATCCACGTCCAGCTCACGCAGAAGCTCCTGCGCCTTTACGCAGTGCTGATCCGGCCACTGTTCAAAGTCTATATCGTGCAGTATACCCACGGCCGTCCAGTAGTCCTCATTTCCCGGGTCATACTTTCCCGCAATATAGCCCATGACCTTTCCCACAGTCTCGGCATGCTGTATGTGGAAGGCCTCCTTATTGTATCTTTTCGTCAACTCTAGCGCCTGCTCCGGCGTGGGGATATAGCTCATGATCATTCCTCCGTATCCAGGTTTCCACTATAATAATCCCCCGCGCCGGAAAATGCAAGAGTCCAGTCCTCCTCTCCCCCGCCGGCATGCCGGCAATCGCCGTAACCCCCGCCATTGCCGCCGCATATCCTGAGACGAGGGTCACCCCTCTCAGGCTTACTCAAGGAGGACTTGAAATTGGAGAAGAACAACACTAACGGCAGCTGCACCTATAAGCAGGGCAGCCTGCCCTCATGCGCCCCGCTCGCCGCCGCCTATATACCAATGCAGCAGTCGAGCGAACCGGCGTACTCAAGCGGAGAGGCTCTCTCCCGCGGCACGCTCTTTCCGGGTCTCGACCTGCCATTTATGAATATCGTCAACCAGATGCCCGCGGAGAGCACCCCTCTGCGCGAGCTGATGGCCCTGAACTTTGTGCTCCAGGAGCTCGCCCTGTATCTGGACACCCATCAGAACGATACCGAGGCCTTCGCGACCTACAAGAACTTTCTCCAGCTGTACAACGAGGGAAAAACCAAGTACGTGGAGCTCTATGGCCCCATAACCCGCTCCGACCTGGCCCTCTCCACCAGCTACAACTGGCTGAAGGAGCCCTGGCCCTGGGAGTACAGCAACGGCAGCACGGAGGGTTGAGCAATGTTTGTATATGAGAAGAAGTTACAGTACCCGGTAAAAATCAAGAACACCAATCCCGCCCTCGCCAAATTCATCATCACACAGTATGGCGGGCCAAATTGCGTCAGGCTACATGTCCGCAGCGCCGGAAAAAGTGTTTCACCCGGGCGGGCTCTTAAATCCGTTGTGCGGCCGGTATTTTGGTGGTATAATATGAAGAAGAATTCACCCTGGAGGATATCAATGAGCACAAATGTATCCAAACTGAAACGGGACAGGCTCCTCTCCGGCCTCGCCGAGCTGCGCTCATTTGTAGCCGCCGCGCCGCAGAGCGAGCTCACCGGCCGCCTTCTCAGCTGCCTGGCGGAGGCGGAGCGCGACATCTCCGGCAGGAAATACGGCCTGTTTTTTGAGGAGCACCGGGAGAAAATAGACGAGCTGCTCGACTCCAGCGTCCCCGTCCTGCGCGAGGAGCCCCAGCTCTCAATAGAGCGCGGGGGGCCTTTGAACTTCCTCATCGAGGGCGACAATCTGGCCTCTCTCCAGCTTCTGCTCAAGACGCACAGGGGCTCAATCGGGCTCATATACATAGATCCGCCCTACAACACCAACAACAACGACTTCATCTACGACGACTCATTTGTCAGCGCCGAAGATCTCTTCCGGCACAGCAAGTGGCTCTCCTTTATGGACAAGCGCCTGCGCCTGGCCAGGAAACTGCTGCGCCCTGACGGCTGCATACTCATCTCAATTGACAACAACGAATTCGCTCAGCTCAAACTGCTCGCGGACAAAATATTCGGCGAGAACAGCTTTGTCACGGCCCTGCACGTGGAGATGTCCATAACCCAGGGCATGAAGGTCCGCGCCGCCAAGCAGGGCAATATCGTCAAGAACGGGGAGTACATACTGGTATACAGGCTTGACGGGAACAAGAACATCGGCCGCACTCCTCTCACGGACCCGGTGAAATATGACCCCCACTACTGCTCTTTCCTCGTCGAGGAGGACGGCTGCTTCTCCGAAATTTCAATCTCCGACGCCCTTTCCGGAGAGGGCGCCGTTCTCGACGCGCTGAGGCTTCTCGGACTGCTTGACCGCCGCGGCTCCCTGCCCAATAAGAACCTGCCGGCCGCATATGACAAGTGTGACGCCTTCCGCAGCTGGGTAAACGCGCACGCGGGACAGATCTGCCGGACGCATGACTCAGTCGACGTGAGTGAAGAAGTGAAGGAGCGCATGGTCCCGGGCAAGGTATACCGCTACAGTTCCGGCTCCAGGGACTATCTTCTGAGCAAGAGCAGCGGCGGAGGCGTCTACCAGCGCATTCTCCTCTCCGACAAGCTCTCCGTCGCCGACGACTATTACAGGACCTATGGCCCCACGAAGATACGCGGGGACTGGTGGCAGGGCTTCTACCTGGACATGGGGAATATAAGCCGAGAGGGCGGAGTGGACTTCCTGAACGGCAAAAAGCCCAAGCGCCTCATAAAGCAGATAATCAAGTTTGCCCTGCCCCGCGACGACGATATAGTGCTGGACTTTTTTGCCGGTTCCGGCACCACCGGCCACGCCGTGATGGAGCTGAACGCCGAGGACGGGGGACAGCGCCGGTTCATCCTCTGCACGAGCGACGAGAACAATATCTGCCGGGATGTAGCATTGACCCGCCTACGCGGCGGCATAGAGCAGGAGGAGCGCCCCCCCAGCCTGAAATATCGC
>CALWYN010000055.1 GCA_944385755.1 uncultured Oscillospiraceae bacterium | reverse complement strand
CCTTCAACAGCCAGGGCGCCTGCCCCGGGTGCAACGGCACCGGCACCGTCTGGACGGTGGACCGCTCCACTCTCGTGCCCGACGAGACGCTCACCATAGAGCAGGGCGCGGTCGCCCCGTGGAACAGCCTGATGTGGTCGCTGATGGTCGATGTATGCCGCGAGATGGGCGTGCGCACGGACGTGCCGTTTAATCAGCTCACACAGCATGAGCGGGACATAGTCTTTGACGGCCCGGCGGAGAAGCGGCATATCCTGTACAAGGCCAGGAACTCCAATCAGGCCGGGGAGCTTGATTTCACATATTTCAGCGCAACGCGCACGGTCGAGAACGCCCTCAGCAAGGTCAAGGACGAGCAGGGTATGAAACGCGTGGAGAAGTTTCTCCGCCAGGAGCCATGCCCGGACTGCGGCGGAACCCGCCTCTCCGACGCGGCCCGCGCGCCGCTGCTGCGGGGTATAAACCTCGCGGAGGCCTGTGAGATGACGCTGACGGAGCTGGCGGACTGGGTGCGCGGCGTGCCGGAGTCGCTTCCCGCGGAGATGCGGCCGATGGCGGAGAGCATCTGTGAGGCCTTCCGGTCCACGGCGAAGCGGCTTATGGACCTCGGCCTCGGATACCTGACGCTCGACCGCGCGGCGAGTACGCTCTCCACCGGGGAGCGGCAGCGCATGCAGCTCGCTCGTGCCGTGCGCAACCGCACGACGGGTGTGCTCTATGTCCTCGACGAGCCGAGCATCGGCCTGCACCCGGCGAATATCACGGGCCTCACCGGGGTGATGAGAGACCTCATCGCCGACGGAAACAGCGTGGTGCTGGTCGACCACGACACGCAGATACTCGGGGAGAGCGACTGGATAATCGAGATGGGGCCCGGCGCGGGCGCCAGCGGGGGCACGGTCATAGCCCAGGGCACGGTGGAGGAGATAGAGAAGTGCCCGGATTCGCGCATCGGCCCCTTCCTGGCCGGGATTGACGACGGCCCGCTCCGCCCCGCGGCGCGGCCCGGCGAGCTCTTCGATCTGGGCAGAATACACCTCTCAACCGGCGCGATACACACCGTAAAGCCGCTGGAGGTGGACATACCGCGAGGGCGTATGACCGTCGTAACGGGTGTCTCCGGCTCTGGCAAGACGACGCTCATACTTGAGAGCCTCGTCCCGGCGCTCCAGGCGAAAATCGACGGCGGGGCGCTGCCGGAGCACGTGCGGGGCTTGGAGGCCGATGGCGTGAGCCAGGTGAAGCTCATAGACGCGGCGCCTATCGGCATAAACGTGCGCAGCACGGTGGCCACATACGCCAACGTCCACGACGAGCTGCGCAAGGTGTTCGCCAGGACGCCCGGCGCGAAGGAGCGGGGGTACAGGGCCGGGGACTTCTCGTACAACACCGGCTCTCTTCGCTGCCCGGTCTGCGACGGGACCGGGCAGATAAGCCTCGACGTGCAGTTTTTGCCGGATGTGGACATCCCCTGCCCCGAGTGCCGGGGCAGCCGCTACGCGAAGGATGCTAACCTCGTGCGCTACGAGGACCGGAACGGAGAGGGCTATTCAATGCCCGAGCTGATGGCCATGGACGTGAATACCGCCCTGGCCGCCTGCGCCGGGCTCAAGACCATACGCTCGCGCCTGCAGGTGCTCAGCGGCCTCGGCCTCGGCTATCTGACCCTCGGCGAGGCCACGCCCAGCCTCTCCGGCGGGGAGGCGCAGCGGCTCAAGCTCGCCAGCGAGATGGGGCGCTCGCAGTCCGGCTCGGTCTTTGTCTTTGACGAGCCGACCATAGGGCTGCACCCGCTGGATGTGCGCAGCCTGCTGGCGGTGTTCCAGTCGCTGATAGACGCGGGCGCGACAGTGATAGTGATTGAGCACGACCTCGACGTGATACGCGCCGCGGACTACATAATAGACATGGGCCCCGGCGGGGGAGCCGAGGGCGGGCGGGTGGTCGCCTGCGGCCCGCCGGAGCGGATAAAGGCCAGCCCGGAGAGCATAACGGGGCGCTACCTGTAAAAAACGGCGTCCCTCTCACGCTGAAAGGCGCGGGAGGGACGCCGTTTGGGCCATTTTTGCCGGCTTCAGGCCCAGGCCCGCCCGGCGAGGGCCTCATAGTGCAGATACAGCACGCCGAAGCGGTAGATGTAGTTGGGCTTCCAGGGCTTGGCCTTGCCGCAGAAGTGCAGCACCGAGGTGTTGTTCATTATCCAGCGCACGTTCTGTTCGCCTGAAGAGCGGAGAATGTAGTTGTTGTAGTTGCGGGCGTCGAAGTTCCAAACCGCGTCGTCTATGGGCAGAATGCGGTCCCCGTACATGATGTTGAGGAGATCCTGGTCCGGAAGCAGCAGCTCGCGGTAATGCACGCGCACGAACTCGAAGAGGAGTTCGGGGCTTATCTCCTCCCGGCACCGGGCCAGGTCCATGAGCAGCACGCCGGAATTGTAGTAGTCGTGGTCGGTGCCAAGGCGCAGGCGGTTGACGTTGTTGGCCAGCTCCGTCTTGCCCGTGTGCGCCGCCGCGGCGAACATGTTTCCGCCCAGCTCCAGTTCCCAGAGCGGGCGCAGGGGGTTGATCACCAGAATGTCGGGGTCGAGATATATAATCCGCTCCACGTCGTGCGGCAGCAGCTGCCCGGCGAGCAGGCGGTAATACATCTCCTGGGGGTACTGGGCCGTCTCGGGAGCGCCTTCAAACAGCGCGGGATCGACGTACACCGGGGTGAAATCCCAATCGCGGCGGCGGCTCCACTCGGAGAGGCGCGCCAGTTCGGCCTCCGGCAGACCGGAATGCATGAGATAGAGGCCGAACCTCTCGCCAGGATTGTTCAGCTCAATGCTCGTCAGAAGCACCCGCAATTGGGGCAGATAATTTGCGTCCAGGGAGAAGAGAAGGCGTATGGTGTCCACGGTTCACTTCCTCCCCAGTGTGCCGAGAGCGACGACAATGCCGTCAATGCCCAGCATTATCAGATAGAAGCCCACCATATACGCCATCGTGAACATGGACACGAACGGGTCAAAAAGCATCATTATGCCGACAATCAGGCCGAGAATATTTATGACCAGCGAGAAATAGTAATATGCATTCCCGGCTATGACCCGCGTCAGGCCGAGATTCGTCAGCCGCGAGATGCAGTGGCATATGAACCAGATGGGGAACAGCCAGCTGAGCGTGATGACGCCGGCCACGGGCTCGAGCAGTATCATGATTCCGGCCAGAATGCTGATTATGCCCGTCACGAGAGAGGCCGCGGGCCCGAAGCCTGTGCGGCGCTCCAGCTTGACGTACACGGCGATATCCAGCACGCCCATTGCGATTGCCAGCACGCCGTAGATGATGACCGCGCTCTCCAGAGCGGTGGTGGGGCGGGTCAGAGTGTAAGCGCCGAACACGACGAGAAGTATGCTTATTATGAGTTCAAACACGCCATACCATTTACTTTTATACATTTTTTTGCCTCCAAGTCTGTTTTTATTCCCGAATCCATGATATAATGAGCCCCAATTCACTGGGGGACAGAGCCATGACTATTGATACCAAGCAGATGATTACGGATAAGCTCTTTGAGCTGCTCAACCGCGAAAAGCCCGAAAACATAACGGTGAAGCGCCTGGTAGAGGAGTGCGGCATCAGCCGTCAGACGTTTTATTACCACTTCCAGGACATCATAGACGTCATGGAGCACGGCTGCGAGCAGGCGATGAAAAAGGCGTTTGAAAGCAGCATGAGCGCCGCGACGCCCCGGGAGGCCATCACGGCCTTCATAGTTGAGGCCGTGAACCACCGCACCGAAATCACCCACTTGCTCTCAAGCAGGTACAGCCATGAGCTCTCCCAGCTCATGCAGAGGGCGGTCAGGGGCTATATCTGGAATGTATTCGGGACCATGTTCCCCAATTCCACCCTGTCGGTAGCGGACACAGAGGTCGCGCTCGACTTCTTCACCGGCGGAATCACCGGCCTCATACTTGGCAACTACGCGAAGCGCGATCTGGACACCGGCGCCCTGGCCGACCAGATATACCGCCTGCTGTCGGGCGAAATCAGGGACGCCCTGTTTGGGCGGGTGCCGTCGCGCACCACCCAATAATATAATAGCCGGGCGGTAGAAATTTTCCACTTACAGCTTGGGCCGCACGTCCTGACACATCCCCGGAAGTGTAACAGATTTGTACACTTCCGGGGATGTGTACATACAGGCCGGTAAAACTGTGAGTGGCGCTTGTTTCCCGCGCCTGATACAATGCGCCTGTAAACAATAGTCGGAAGGGAAGTACGGCAATGAGCGAGAGACAGGGGATTTTCACCCCCAAGCTGGCAGAGCTGCTGTCAGAATATCATTCCCTGGTTTTGCACGTCGATTCCTGCCAGCGCGCGTCGCCGGAGAAACTGCGGCGCGAGCTGGATGCGATGAGGGCCGAGAGCGCGGAGTACGAACTCCGGCTGAAAGCCGGCACGAAGTCCCGCTCCCCGATAGCGGCCGGGCTGTGCCGCGCCCAGCTCAGGTATGAGCGCGACACGAACGCGCTGCTCGGCGGCGGCTCCGGCGGCGAAGGGGCCGAGGCGCGCGCGGAGGACATGGCCCTGGCGGCCGAATTTGCCATGGACTTCGCGTCGTCGGCCATGCACCGCGCGCTGGCCGCCGCCATGGCGGCGGCGCTTATGCAGTATGACGCAAAGAAAACACGGACAAGTGAGGAGAACTGAATGTTAAAGCTTATTAAACAGATGCGCCGCAGCGACGTGCTTATGGCGGCCGTCTGCTCAGTGCTCGTGCTCGGGCAAATATATTTTGACCTGGAACTGCCCGACTATATGAGCGATTTGACCGTCCTGATAGAGACGCCGGGCAGCACGATGGGCGACATACTGCACACAGGGCTGGAGATGCTCGGCTGCACGCTCGCGAGCGCGGCACTGTGCATAATCTGCGGGTATCTGACCGCCAAGGTCGCCGCCGGCTTCGCCCTCTCCGTGCGCGAGAAGGTGTTCAACAAAATATCGGATTTTTCAAGGCGCGAGATGATGAGCTTTTCCGTGCCAAGCCTGATAAACCGCACGACCAACGACATAACCCAGGTGCAGATGGTCATAGCAATGGGCCTGCAGCTGCTGGTGAAGTCGCCAATCATGGCCGTGTGGGCTGTCATAAAGATTATCGACAGGAGCTGGGAGCTCTCCGTGATAACGGCCGGCTTCATAGTGGCCCTGCTGGCGGTTATGGTGGTGGTAATTGCCCTCGTTGTGCCGCGCTTCAAACGGGTGCAGAAACTCATCGACCGGATAAACCTCGTCGCGCGGGAAAATCTGACGGGCATAAACGTCGTCCACGCCTACAACGCCGAGGACTACCAGAACGAGAAGTTCGAACGTGAGAATTCCGAGCTGATGCGCACCCAGCTCTTCAACCAGCGGGCCTTTGCGTTTTTGACTCCCGCGGTCACGCTCGGCATGAACGCCCTCTCCCTGGTCATCTACTGGGTGGGCGCGGCCCTGGTCAACGCGGTCCCGGCCGAGGACATGGCCGGAAGGCTCGAGAGCTTCAGCAATATAGTCGTCTTCGGGACCTATGCGACGTATGTGATAATGTCGATAATGATGCTGGTCATAATCATCATGCTTTTGCCGGCGGCGCAGGTCAGCGCGCAGCGCATAAACGAGGTGCTCGGGGCTGCCGCGAGCATTTTTGAGGGCGGCACCACCGACTCGCCCGAGACTGGCACAGTGGAGTTCAGAAACGTGTCCTTCCACTATCCGGACGGCAGCGACGTGCTCGAGAATATCAGCTTCAGGGCCGGGCGCGGAGAGACAGTGGCCTTTATCGGCGCCACCGGCTCGGGCAAGACGACGCTTGTCGGCCTGATTGCCCGGTTTTACGACGCGACGGACGGCGAGGTGCTTGTCGACGGCGTGGACGTGAGGGATTACACCTTCGATGCGCTCTACGACCGTGTCGGCTATGTGACACAGAAGGCCGTGCTCTTCTCCGGCGACATAAGGGAGAACGTGCTCTTCGGCGAGAGCCGAGGCGAGCGCACGGACGAGGCGGTGAACCGGGCCCTGTCCCTGGCGAAAGCGGACGAATTCGTGGACAAACTCCCCGAGGGCCTCGGTGCCCCGGTCGCGGAGGGAGGCACGAATTTCTCCGGCGGCCAGAAGCAGCGCCTCTCCATAGCCCGCACGCTGGCGCGCAGGCCGGAGATACTGGTTTTTGACGACTCCTTCTCCGCGCTGGACTACCGCACGGACGCCGCGCTGCGCGCCGGGCTCGCGCGGGAGCTCGGGGACACGACCAAGATAATCGTGGCGCAGCGCATAGGCACCATACGCAACGCCGACAAGATAATCGTCCTGGACGAGGGCCGGGCCGTCGGCATCGGCACGCACGACGAGCTCATGCGCACCTGCCCCGTGTATCAGGAGATAGCCCGCTCGCAGCTCTCTGCCGAAGAGCTGGGCGCATAAGGAGAGTTGAAATGAGCGGTACAAATAAAAAGAATTCAATCGCGGACGTGCTCCGCGAGCTGTTAAATTACAACGGCAGGCTGCTGGTGCCGATTGCCGTCTCGCTGCTGTTCGCGGCGGCCGGCGCGGTGCTCACCATAATCGGCCCGGGCATGCTGAGCGATATAACGGATATCATCACGAACTCCCTCTACGCCGATATCGACCTGGAGGCCATAGGCCGGATAGGCGTAAGGCTGCTGATAATCTACCTCGCCAGCGCGATACTCACGTATGTGGAGCACTATATAATGGCCACCGTCACCCTGGAGCTCTCCCGCGACCTGCGGCGTGACCTCTCACGCAAGATAAACGTCGTGCCGATGAGCTACTTCAACACGGTCTCATACGGCGACATCCTCAGCCGCGTCACCAACGACGTCAGTACGCTGCAGCAGGCGCTGTCCAACAGCCTGCCGAGCATAATAAGCGCCGCCACGCAGTTTGCCGGCTGTCTCATCATGATGTTTGTCACCGAGTGGCGCATGGCGCTGGCGGCCGTCGCCGTCACGCTGATAGGCTTCCTTATAATGGGCCTCGCGATGCTGCGCTCGCAGAAATACTTCACCGCCAGGCAGGACAACCTCAGCAGGCTGAACGGCTATGTGGAGGAGATGTATTCCGGCCACGACGTCGTGCGCATTTCCAGGGCCAATGACCAGGTGAAGCGGACCTTCGGCGGCCTGAACGACGAGCTCTACAGCGCGGACTGGCACAGCCAGTTCCTCTCCGGCATAATGCAGCCGCTGATGACCGTTATAGGCAATCTCGGCTATGTCGCGGTGTGCGTGGTGGGCGCCGCCCTCGCCATGGACGGGGAGATAGGTTTCGGCGTGATAGTGGCCTTCATCATGTACGTGCGCCTCTTCACCTCGCCGCTGAGCACCCTGGCCCAGGGCATGAGCCAGATGCAGACCGCGGCCGCGGCCGGAGGACACATTTTCGACTTCCTGCACGCCGGGGAGCTCCCCGGAGAGGCAGGCAAGCTCGCCGCCCCGGAGCATGTGGAGGGGCGCGTGGATTTCGACCATGTGCGCTTCGCCTATCCGGACAACCCGGACAAGGTGATAATAAAGGACTTCTCCGCCCATGTCGAGCCCGGACAGAAGGTCGCAATCGTGGGCCCCACCGGCGCGGGCAAGACGACGCTTGTCAACCTGCTCATGCGCTTTTATGAGATTGATTCCGGCTCAATAAAGATAGACGGAGTGCCCACCGGCGACATGACGCGCGAGGCCGTGCACAATCTGTTCGGCATGGTGCTTCAGGACACCTGGCTCTTCGAGGGCACGGTGCGGGAGAACCTGGTGTACAACAAGGAGGGGGTCACCGACGGGCAGATAGAGGAGGCGTGCAGGGCCTGCGGGATCTACCACTTCATTGAGACGCTGCCGCACGGGCTGGACACCGTCATGGACGACTCCATCGCCATCTCCGCAGGGCAGAAGCAGCTGCTCACCATAGCCAGGGCGATGATACAGAACAACCCCATGCTCATCCTGGACGAGGCCACCAGCAGCGTGGACACCCGCACCGAGCTGATAACCCAGAAGGCCATGGACACCCTCACGGCGCACCGCACGAGCTTCGTGATTGCCCACCGCCTGAGCACGATACGCAACGCCGACCTCATACTTGTGCTCAAGGACGGGGATGTCATCGAACAGGGTACGCACGAGGAGCTCCTGGCAAGGGGAGGCTTCTATGCCGAATTGTACATGAGCCAGTTTGAAAAAGGGGCCCAGGCCTCCTGAGGCTCTCGCAACGTGACCCGACATCGGGGGTGAGTGGCGCCGGGTCCGCGCCCGGCGCGGATCCGCCCGCCGGCGGCCGGGGCCCTGCCGGGGCGGCTCATAAAAATTTGCCCGGTCGGCGAACTCCGGCCCCCGGCCGCGGGCAATCGTCCTGACCGGACACGGGAACTTATCCCGGGCCGGGGCGTCGGCGCCCTCCATGGCCGCGGCATTTTCAGGGCGACGCTCACGGTGCGGCCGGCGGTCTCCGGGCTCCGGAACATGCGCGGCTGCCGCGGGAACGCCGCGGGAGGTGTTTCTTCCGGGCGGCAGGCCGGGATGCCGTACATGCGCGCGGCTGCGCCTAATCCCGCGGCGGCTCAGATCGTCGGCGTAATATTTTCGTATGGAATATTGCTCTTCCATGGTGAGACGGCCATAGTTCATAAAGGCCCCTCCCGGTGCCCCGGCAGGTTAATCCGCCGGCGGCGAAATGCGCCCTTCGGCTCAAGCCGAAGGGCGCATTTCCGTTATTCAAACTGGCTGTAGTACAGCGCGGCGTAGGCGCCGCCCTTGGCGAGGAGCTCTCTGTGGCTGCCCTGCTCGATGATGTTGCCCTGTTCCATGAAGAGTATGGTGTCCGCGTCGCGTATCGTGCTCAGGCGGTGGGCAATCACGAAGCTGGTGCGGCCGCGCATGAGCTTTTTCATGGCCTTGCCAATCTCCACCTCCGTGCGGGTGTCTACGCTGCTGGTGGCCTCGTCGAGGATGATTATCGGCGGGTCACAGAGGAACACGCGCGCGATGGTTATCAGCTGGCGCTGCCCGGCCGAGAGGTTCGCGGCCTCGTTGTCGAGCTGCGTGTCGTAGCCGTGCGGCATCGTGCGGATGAAGTAGTCCACCTTGGCGGCTTTGGCCGCGGCGATTACCTCCTCGCGCGTGGCGTCCGGCCTGCCGTAGGCGATGTTCTCGGCCACGGTGCCGGAGAAGAGCCAGGTGTCCTGAAGCACCATGCCGAAGTTGCGGCGCAGCCCGCTGCGGGTCATTTCGGCGGAGTTTACTCCGTCGATGGTGATTTTGCCGCCGTTGACCTCATAAAAGCGCATGAGCAGGTTGACGAGCGTCGTCTTGCCCGCGCCCGTGCTGCCTACGACGGCTATCTTCTGCCCGGGTTTGGCCTCGAAGCTGATGTCCTTCATGAGTATCTTGTCCGGGCTGTAGCCGAAGCTGACGTGGTCGAAGGCTATGCTGCCCTCTGCATTCTCAAGCACGGCGGGGTTCTCGGGGTCCGGCCTCTCCTCGGGCTCGTCGAGCAGCTCGAACGTGCGCTTCGCGGAGGCGACGGCCGACTGCAGCGAGTTTATCATGAACGCGGCCTCGGTCAGCGGCTCGGCGGCCTGGCTGATGTACTGGAAGAAGGCCTGCACGACGCCGACGGTCATATTGCCGTCCAGCATCGCCTTGCCCGCTATGACCGCGATGACCACGTTGGCGAGGCGGGTGAGCAGGCGGATGAGCGGGTTGACGCAGTTGGTGTAGAAGTCCGCCTTCTTGTTGGCCGCGCGGTTTTTCTCCGCGGAGGCGGTAACGCTCTCAATGCTCTCCGGCTCGTGGTTATAGGCCTTTATGACGTCTCGGCCGTTGTAGTACTCCTCGACTATGCCGGTCAGCTCGCCGATGGTCTCCTGGCGCTCGGCGGCGCAGGAGAGGTTCTTCCTGGCAACTATCCGGGTGATGATTATGGCGGCCGCCATGAACGCGAGGAAGATGCACGTCAGTGGCACGCTGTAGTAGAACATGACCGCCA
>CALWYN010000054.1 GCA_944385755.1 uncultured Oscillospiraceae bacterium | reverse complement strand
ATGCGTCGCAAAGCCGTCGGATGTGCGCTCTATGAACTCGGTGGGGGAGAGCACCTCCACGGAGGCGACGCCGCTGCGCCAGGACTGGTCGGAGAGGTCGGTGACCAGACGCCAGAGGAGGGCGAGGTCGCAGCAGAAAGCGCGCTTTATCGTCACTCTGGGCATGGTCAGCCTCCTCTTATCAGGCGCATTAGGGCGGAAGTCCCCGCGCCGGGGACGCGCCCGCTGAGAAACTCAAACAGGCGTCCGGCGGACTCGCCGGGCTCCTCGCGGTAGGCGAGCTCCATGGCCCCGGGCGCGAGCAGCGCCTCCGCCGGCGTATACACCGCGACGGGCCAGCCGTATTCCTCGCCATGGGCGTTGCGGCGGCGGCGGAAGGCCCGGATGGCCAGATAGGCCTGCATCTGCAGTTTTGTGACCGTGCCATCGAAATTGGGCTCGCCGCCCTTGCCGAAGCCGGCGAGGCGCTTGAGCTCGTATGAGGGCAGCTCCGGGCGGAGCGCGAAGCAGTCCATCACTTTCTTGCAGCGGAGGCTGGCCTTGCCGTCCTCGTAGAGGGCGTCAAAGTCGTAGCCGTCCCGGCGGACGTTGGCGAAGCGGGGGAAGCAGTCCAGGGACACGAAACCGGCCCTGCCGCCGAAGAACTTGCCGTAAACCGCGCGGCCGGAGGCGGCTATGGCCTCGCGCCAGTACCAGGGGTCGCGCTCCGGGTCGCCGCTCCACCACCAGGTATCGGGCGTGCGCTCCTCCACGGAGAGGCCGGGGACCTCCCCGGCGAAGAGCGGGAGCAGCCCCACGCGGTTGACCTCGGCTATCACATCCTCCGGACTGCGCAGACGGGCGGCGCCGTCCCCGGAGAGGCCGGAAATTATGAATTCACCGTTTTCGCTCTTCATATCAGACGGTCCTTTACTATGGGGATTTTGGAGAGCACCCACCAGCCCGCCAGACTGAGCGCGAGCACGGCGGCAGACTCTACCGGGACGGCCAGCAGGGCGGGCATTACGGTCAGGTCGAACCCGAACTGCCGGAAGGCCATGACAAAGGCCATATGTATCAGATAGACGCAGAAGCTCGCCTTTACGAGCCGGGCGAGCCGGGGGCTGCTCGGCCGGCCGTCGCTGAGGCGGCGGACAAGGCAGAAGAGCCCGGCGGCCATAAGGGCGGGGCCGGGGGACATGCCCTCCATGAAATCCGGGACGTTCTCCCCCCTGAGGGCGGAGGCCAGCACGGTGCCGCCGAAGGTTATGGCGAAGCCGGCCAGAATGAGCAGAGCGCAGCGGCGCGGGGAGAATTCCCCGGCGTCGCGCCGGTTCAGACAATGGCCCAGCAGGGCGTAGCCCATGGCGGACCAGGTCATGTTGATGGCGTACTGTCCGGTCAGGCCGCCGAGCCAGGAGAGCGGCGGGTAGAGCCACAGCAGCGGGAAGGCTATGCCCAGCACGGCCCAGACGGCGAGGGCATAGCGCAGCTCGCTGTCCGTGGCGGAGCGCACGAGCGCGCGCAGCACGGGCAGCAGCGCGTAGAGCAGAAGTAGTATCTGGAGGTAGTAGAGATGGAAGAAGTGGTCGAAGCGGAGGGTGTGGGTGATGGAGTTGAGCAGGAAGTTCTCCTCTGTCCACCAGATGAGCAGGTACTGGCCGGCGACCACCAGCATGTAGTAGGCCCAGGACCAGAAGAGCAGGATTATGAGGACGCGCAGGAAATATTTTTTCCAGACGTCCTTAACGCTGAGGTTCCTCTCCGGCGGGAGCATGAGCGCGCCGGTGCACATGAAGAATACGGGCACGGCGAAGCGCGCCAGGCTGTCCCAGAACGCGCAGGAGAGCCAGTCGAAGCTCAGCAGGGGGAAGAGGTCGAGGCCGTAGCCGGAGAGGTGGATTATCACGACGCCGGCGCAGGCGAGCAGCTTCAGGATATCGGGGGCGAGGGAGCGGTTTTGCATATTTTCTCCTCCTGCCGGGAACAGATGAGGCCTATATAAATCCAGACGAGCGGCACGACCAGACACAGGCCGAGGCCGAAGAGGCTCTGCACCAGATAACAGCCGAACGCCCCTCCGAGGGCGGCCGCCGCGCCGGAGCGGGCGGTGAACATGCGTTTTAAGTTTACATAACACAAACCGAGATAGGGCGCGAGGCCCAGTATCCCCAGATTGACCAGATAATTGAGTATCTCGCAGTGCGCGTTGTCCACATGCGTGCTCAGCGTGACGCCCGTCTCCTCCACGAAGCGGGTGAAGCCGAGCTCGGTGCGTAGAGCCAGGGTGTCCGGTCCGCCGCCCAGGAGCGGGGCCTCCGAGAAGAGCCGGAGGCACTCGCGCCAGATCATCACGCGGCTGGAGCCGAAGCTGTCGTCCACGCGGCCGTGAAGCACCTGGGAGAGCTCCCACAGCGTGCCGCTGCCGCCGGGGTAGAAATACAGCGCGGCGAGGGCGAGGGCGCAGAGCGCGGCCATGGCGGCGGAGACGGCCAGCGTGAGGCGGCGGCGCCTGTGGATATAGTTTACATAATACGGGATAAGTATCACCGCTGCGGCGGCCAGCGCGACGAGCCCGGAGGCCACGCGCGAGGCGATAAGCACGCCGGCGCAGAGCGCCGCGGGGAGAAGCAGCCAGCGTTCCCGGCCGCGGTGGGTGAGAGCGTGGCCGGCAAACAGCGGGATACAGAGGCAGTAGAAGGCGGCGAGCAGGTTCGTATTGCCTATGGTGCCCAGAAACTCGCCAGTGTAGAGCAGGCCGGAGTCGTAGTAATTCACGCCCTCGGGATACAGCCGGAGGGGATTGAGGCCGCCCAGCTGGAGCAGGGCCACCAGGGAGCAGAGGCCGGAGGAGATGGCGAGCAGGTAGACATAATATTTCTTCCACTCCCCGAAGGCGGAGACGGCGAGGAAGATGCCGCCGTACAGCAGCAGCGTCACCAGCCCGTCGTAGCGGCTCGCGCCGAGTATGACCGCGGAGCCGTAGGGGGAGGCCGCGGCGGAGAGGCAGGCAGCTGCCATGAAGGCTACGGCCAGCCACTGCGCGGCGCCGGGGCGCGGCGGCCTGACGCGCCCGAACAGGCAGCAGGCGGCGGCCGCGAGAAGATAGGCCGCGCTCGCCAGCGAGAAAAACAGGAATTTGGAGCGGGTTATGGAGGTATAGCCCTCCAGGCCCGTCCAGAGGGGAAAGACGAGCAGCATGAGCGATATATACTTGTCGGTCAGCCAGCGCGCTCTCATACTTGGGATATTAGCACAAAACGGCCTTGCGCGCAATGGCGTGATGTGGTTTAATTGTGCGGGAGGCGGTAAGCCCAATCACTCGGGAGGCGGTAAACATGTATTTTGACTCGCATGCCCACTACGACAGCAGGCAGTTCGACGCCGACAGGGACGAGCTGCTCTCCTCGCTGCCCGGGATGGGTGTGGAGGGAGTTATAGACCCGGGCTGCGACGGAGAGAGCAGCCGCCTCGCGCTGGAGATAGCGGAGAGGCACGATTTCGTCTACGCCGCCGTGGGCTGGCACCCCCAGGAATGGGAGAGCTGGACGGCGGAGAGCCTGGGGGAAATCCGCGCGCTGGCGCGGCACCCGAAAGCCGTGGCGATAGGCGAGATCGGGCTAGACTACTACTGGGACCGGGAGCACAAGCCACTGCAGGAGGAGATGTTGCGCGCCCAGCTGGAGCTGGCGATCGAGCTGGACATGCCGGTAATCATACACGACAGGGACGCCCACGCGGACTGCCTGAGGATAACCCTGGAATACCCGGCGCTGAGGGGCGTGTTCCACTGCTTTTCCGGGAGCGCGCAGATGGCGGAGCAGCTGCTGCGCGCGGGCTGGTACCTGGGGTTTGACGGGCCGATAACCTACAAAAACGCCAGGCGGAACCTGGAGGCGCTGGCCGTCTGCCCGCTGGAGAGGCTGCTGATTGAGACGGACAGCCCATATCTCACGCCGGAGCCGAACCGGGGAAAACGGAACGACAGCTCCCAGCTCAGGTACGTCGTGCAGAAGGCGGCCGTGGTCAAGGGCGTGAGCGAGGAGGCCGTCGCCGCCGCGACGGCGGAAAACGCCAGGCGACTGTTCGGGCTGCTCTGAGGCGCGGGACGGGAGAGGACGGGGGCGTACCGCGGGGGCCGGCGCCGGGGAGACGGCATAGGGCCGCTCTGAGGCGTGCGCCCGGCCGCTCTCCGGCCGGAGAGTGGAGCAGGCATTTTCACGGACCGGCACATGGACGCGGGCAGGAGCTATAGCCGCTGCCGCGGACGGCGCTGCGGGCACGGGCGAACCGGGCCGGCGCGCGGGAGGCGGGGGATTGGGAACCCGGGAACGGAACTGAAAATCACGGCTTGATTGTGTTAAGTAAGCCGGATATAATTGAGACATACCTGAGAACGGAGGAATTGGCTGTGTATTTGAACAGAACCCAACTGCACGAGGGGGGACACGGGCATGAGCATGCCCAGGGGCGCGATCTCACGCCGGAACAGACCCTGGCTCTGCTGAGCTACATGCTGGAGCACAACAGGAGCCACGCGGAGGAATTACATGACCTAGGCCACGCCCTGGCCGGGCAGGGCAGGGCGGAGGCCGCCGAGCTGGTACACGGGGCGGTGCACTACTTCGAGCACGGCAACGAGAAGCTGGCGGAGGCCCTTGAGCTGATAAAGGGGGAGTGAATATGTGCCTGTCAGACGCATTTGAGCTGAGCGGCGGGGAGAAGAGGCCCATCATGAACTATGTCTCCGGCATATCCGTGGAGGGCGAGAACGTGGTGCTCACGGACATGCTCGGGGCGAGAAAGACCATAAAGGGCACGCTAAAGAGCGTGGATCTGACGAAAAACGTCATACTCATAGAGAGCGCCTGAATGAAAAAGCCTCCCCGTCCGTATTCGCGGACGGGGAGGCAGCTGTTGGGAGCCATTGGGCTCAGAGCTCGACGTGCTCGGCGCGCAGGGCGCGCCCGGCGCCGAGAAACAGCCCGGCAAGAGGTTCGAAGCCGGCGGCGGGGCCGGTGGTGCAGAGCGAACAGGAGCCTATCCTGCGCGCGCGGCAGTCCAGGCCGCTCTCGCGCAGGAGGCAGGCGGTCTCGCGGGCGCCGGCCGCGCCGGCGTCTATGAGCCCGACGCCGCCGCCGAGCAGCTCCGCTATGGCGCCGCCGAGGAGGGGGTAGTGCGTGCAGCCGAGGATGAGGGTGTCCACCGCCCCGCCGGCGAAGGGGGCGAGGCAGCTCTCGAGCGCGGTGCGGACCGCGCTGTCATCCAGAGATGTACGGCCGGCCTCGACCAGGGGCACCAGTTCGGCGGTGCCGGAGGAGATGACCAGCGCGTCCGGGGCCATGGCGGCTATCTCCCGCTCAAAGGCCCCGCTCCTAGCCGTGGCCAGAGTGGACAGGACGCCTATGCGGCCGCTGCGGCTGCTGTTTACGGCCTCCCTGACCGCGGGTACGACCACGCCGGACGCGGGCACGCCGGCGGAGCCCATGACGAGCCCCATGCAGTTCGAGCTCACGGTGCCGCAGGCCACGAGTATGGCCTTGACGCCCCGGGAGAGCAGAAAACGCACGTCGCTGAGGGCGATGCCCTCGAGCTCGGCCACGCTCCGGCCGCCGTAGGGGACGCGGGCCGTATCGCCCAGGTACACGATGTCCTCCGCGGGCAGCAGCTTCCTGAATTCCCGCACGGCGGTTAGCCCCCCAACGCCGGAGTCAAAAATTCCTACAGGTCTGAGATCCATAGCGCCTCCGTGGGAAACAAAAATAGGCGCGCAGCGGGCAAACGCTGCGCGCCCTCCATTATAGGTGATTACTTGTTGCGCACGCTGTCGATATGCTTGGTGAGGTCGAGCATCTTGTTGGAGAAGCCCCACTCGTTGTCGTACCAGGCGACGAGCTTGACGAAGTTGGGGTTCAGGCTGATGCCGGCCGTGGCGTCGAAGATGGAGGTGTGCGGGTCGGTGCGGAAGTCGCTGGAGACGACCTCCTCGTCGACGTACTCTATCACGCCGGCCATGGGGCCCTCGGAGGCCTCCTTGACGGCGGCGCAGATCTCCTCCATGGTGGCTCCCTTCTCGAGGCGGCAGGTCAGGTCGACGATGGAGACGTCGGCGCTGGGGATGCGCATGGCCATGCCGGTCAGCTTGCCCTGCAGCTCGGGGATGACCTTACCGACGGCCTTGGCGGCGCCGGTGGTGGTGGGGATGATGTTCTCGAAGCAGCTGTGGCTCAGGCGCCAGTTCTTCTTGGAGAAGGCGTCAACGACGTTCTGGCTGGCGGTGCCGGCGTGGACAGTGGTCATGAGGCCCTCGACGATGCCAAATTTGTCATTGATGACCTTGGCGAGGGGGGCCAGGCAGTTGGTGGTGCAGCTGGCGTTGGAGACGACGGTCATGCTGGGGTCGTACTTGTCCAGGTTGACGCCGCAGACGAACATCGGGGTGTCGTCCTTGCTGGGGCCGGAGAGGACAACGACCTTGGCGCCGGCGTCCAGATGCGGCTGGGCGGCCTCCTTGGTCAGGAACTTGCCGGTGCACTCGAGGACGTAGTCAACGCCCAGCTCGCCCCAGGGCAGCTTGCTCGGGTCGCGGGAGTCGAGGAGCTTGACGGTCTTGCCGTTGACGACGAGGTTGCCGTCGACGACTTCGACGGTGCCGTCGAAGCGGCCGTGGACGGAGTCGTACTTCACAACGTAGGCGAGCTGCTCGGGCTTCTTGTCAGGGGCGTTGACGGCGACTATCTCGATGTCGTCGCGGACGATGCCGGCGCGGAATACGAGACGGCCGATGCGTCCAAACCCGTTGATACCAATTCTGATGCTCATTTTTATTCCTCCATATCTGAAAATGTATGGTAAAGCTCTCTGCCTCGAGTATTCTATAACATTCTTCCGAAAATATCAATACCATATTTGCAATATTCTAAACGTTTGATACATCTCCCAGAATTTTATCTGGCAGGAGGGCGTTGTTCGGCATATCATATATGTGCCGGCGCAGCTTACGGCACAAAAAACGACCCGCTTCGACAAAGCTATTGTTTTTTTGGCCGTTTTTTGATAAAATAAATTATCTTTACACCTTTTTCTGCCGGACGGAAGGGGCGCAGGGGCGCGGCGCGCCGGCCGTTCCGGGGCTGCAAGGAGACCATATGAATGGAATTGAGTCCACCCTCGCCTCCCTCGTGCTCGCCTCGCGCGAGCCGGCGATGGGAGTCGGCGGGGGGAAGATACTGATACTGAATTCGGCGGCCAGGGAGCGGCTCGGCCTCGTGGAAGGGGAGAACGCCGGAGATGTGCTGCCGGGGCTTGTGCTGGGCTGCCGCTCGCCGAGCTTCTGCGCCTCGCTGAGCGTGGGGGGCAGACGGGCCGCGGGGCGCTTTACCTCGCTGGGGGAAGTGCTGCTCTGCAGGCTCAGCCTTGAGGGGGGAGACGTGGAGATGAGCCCCCGCTCGGGGCTTGAGCACTCGCTGCGCAGCGCGCTGGCGGACCTGCGGCTGTCGCTCGACCGGCTGGGAGGGCTGGCGGCCGCGAGGGAGGACAGGGACCTCTCTGACAGTGTGTCCCGTGTCAGCCACGGATATTACCGGCTCAGCCGCATAGTTCTCAACCTGACGGCGGCCGAGGCCATAGAGCAGGGGGCGATCGTGTTTGCCCCGGTGGAGCTGGACATGGCGAGGCTGCTCAGGGAGCTGGTATGGACGGTGGAGTTCTTCGCAAAGGCGCGCGGCATAGACGTGAGCTTCAAATGCCGCGAGGAGGAGCTGCCGATGGCGGCCGACCGGGAGCTCGTGGAGCAGATGATTCTGAACCTGATATCGAATTCCCTGCTGCATCTGGAGAGCGGCGGGGCCGTGAGCGTGAGCCTGACCCGCTCCGGCGGCAGCGCCATAATCTCCGTTGACGACAACGGCAGCGGGATACCGTCCGAGGAGCTGCCGGGCATATTCGGCGAGGGCAGCGGCCTGACCGCGCCGCCCGGAATCGGGCTGAGGCTGGTGCGCGCCATAGCCGAGCTGCACGGCGGGGCCTTCCTGATAGAGAGCCGCCCGGGACGGGGTACGGCCGCGCGCGTCATGCTGCCCATGACGCTGCAGCCCTCGTCGATGTTTTCAGGCGACAACAGCCCGTACCGGAAAGGCGGGATGGAGCAGGTGCTCACGCAGCTCTCCACCTGGCTGCGCTCGGAGGACTACGACCCGAGGCTTACCGGGGACTGACGGATAAGGCGGGAGAAAGAACATGAGACTTGACAAATATCTGAAGGTATCGAGGCTTATTAAGCGCCGCACAGTGGCCAATGAGGCCTGCGACGGCGGGCGCGTGTCGGTAAACGGCAGGACCGCCAAGGCCTCCGCCGAGGTACGCCCTGGCGATGTGATAGAGATATCTTTCGGGGAGAGGCGGGTGCGCGTGGAGGTCGTCTCGGTGGACGAGCACGCGACAAAGAGCGACGCGCCGGCCATGTACAGGGAGCTCTAACCGGCTGTTTAAGCTGAAATTGTGAATTATCAGGCAAAATGCTTGCATTTTGCCTGATAATTATATATACTGTTGCCAGTACCGTTCACTAATCCCAATTTATGAGAGGAGTGCAGACATGATAGTCGTATACAAGTCGAATACAGGCTATACCGAGCAGTACGCGAAGATGCTGGCGCGGAAGCTGGACGTGCCGGCGTACAGCCTCGACAGGGTCCCCGACTGCCACCTTCACAGGGACGCGGTCTTTCTGGGCTGGCTGTTTGCCGGAAGCATAGTGGGCTATAAGAAGGCCGCCAAGAAGTATGCCCTGAAGGCCGTATGCGGCGTGGGGATGAGCCCGCCCATGCCGGAGCTGGTGGAGGGCCTGCGCGCCAAGATGAAGGTCCCGGCCAAGGTCCCGGTGTTCTATCTCCAGGGCGGCTTCGACATGAACAAGTTGAGCGGGCCTTTCAAACTGGTGATGAAGGCCAAATGTAAGGAGATTGCCCAGAGGCTCTCGCTGCGGGCGGAGCTCAGCCCGGAGGAGCAGGCCACATACAGAATGACCCAGGGCGAGGCCTCGGCTGTCGACGAGGCGAACCTGGCCGAGGTGCTGGCTTATCTGAGATAGATACATGGAAAGGCCCCGCGCTGCGGGGCCTTTTTGCGGTATATGGGGCGCTTCAGGGGCAGATGACGGGCCTCCCGAGGCCGAGATCGAGCCTCCACTGCGGGGGACTGCCGTCGTCGCCCCAGTACTCGTCGACGGAGGATATCTTTCCACCGGAGAGGGATATGAACGAGACGGCGTGGAAGGAGGGGCCGCCGCCGCGCGGAAACACGCGGAGGGCGGTTATCACCACGTCTCCCGTGTCGATGATCCGCTCAAACTCCCCGGACCAGCTGCCGGGGTATTCGCAGTTCACACGTATGAACTCCTCGGCCGTGAAGCTCTCGTTCGTATTGGGCCAGTTTACCACGGCGTCAGGCAGGAAAAATTCGCGCATCCCGGCGGCGTCCTGCGACAGGACGGCGTCCCAGTAACCATGTATGTCCACTTGCATCACTCCGGTTGGGAATCTCCCGGCGCGGGCCGGGCAGAAGGCAAAAGGGGGCCGGCCCCTCGGCCTGCCGTGAAAGCTCCTCCGCGGGGAAGCCGCGCTCAGGTCCCGCTATCCGCGGATGGCGGAGGGGACGGTTTTTCGCTGAAAACCGTGAACCTTCCGGCATGCGATCTCTCTTGAAAAAGCGGCTGAGCCGCTTTTTCGACGCGCTCAAAAGGGGCCGGAGGGCCCCTTTCGTCACTCTATTGAAATCATATAGTAATATACCGGCTGGCCGCCGTTGACGACCGTGAGCTCGGCGTCCGGGAAACGGGCGCCTATCGCGCCGGCCGTGGCCTCCGCGCTGTCCTCGCTCACATCCTCGCCGTAGTAGACGGAGATGACGGAGGGGGAGAGCTCGTCCGCGGCGGAGCAGAGCTCGCCGACCAGCCCGTCGAGGGAGGTGAAGCTGCCTATCAGGGCACCGTCCAGCAGGGCGAGGTATTCCCCGGCGTGTATCTCGTGCCCGTCAAACTCGCTGTCGCGCGCGGCGTAGGGGACGAGGGCCGGGTGGACGCCCTGAATGGCCTCCTCCATGTCGGCGGGGATGTCCTCGGCCGTGGAGCTCTCGTCAAGGGAGAGCAGCGCCGTGATACCCTGGGGGACCGTGCGGGTGGGAATCACGACCACCCTTTTCCGGGACAGGGGCACGCACTGTTCCGCGGCCATCACTATGTTCTTGTTGTTGGGCAGCACGAACACGGTCTCGGCCGGGGTGCGCTCAACGGCCTTGAGTATGTCCTCGGTGGAGGGGTTCATGGTCTGCCCCCCGGTGACAATCCTGTCGGCCCCGAGCTCGCGGAAGAGCGCGGCCATGCCCTCGCCGGCGCAGACGGCCACGGCCCCGAAGGGTTTTTCCGCCTCGGCAAACTCGGGCTCGGCGGATTCGGCGGCGCCGTTGTCCCCGCCGCCGGCCATCTCGCTGTGCTGCTCGCGCATGTTCTCTATCTTGACCTTGCGGGGCGGGCCGTAGGTCAGGGCCTCGGTGAGCACGTCGCCGGGCACGTTGGTGTGGACGTGGACCTTGATTATCTCGTCGTCGTCCACGACGACCACGCAGTCGCCAAGTGTCTCCAGATAGCTGCGGAGCAGCTGGGGCTCCTTGCTGTTTTCGCGGCCGACGATGAACTCGGTGCAGTAGGTGAAGGCTATCTCCCCGGTGGAGAAGTCGGAGAAATCCGCCCTCTCGCGCACCTCCGGCGCCTCGCCGGAGCCGGCGTACGGCTCCACGGGCACATAGCCCTCGCCCTTGAGGACGGAGAGCATGGCCTCCAGGAT
This sequence comes from uncultured Oscillospiraceae bacterium, assembly GCA_944385755.1. GTDB lineage: Bacteria > Bacillota > Clostridia > Oscillospirales > Oscillospiraceae > Scatomorpha. The sequence goes on along the minus strand of CALWYN010000054.1, from coordinate 2,469 downwards.
GAACACGTAGCCCTTGCCGCCGGCGTCCACAACACCCGCGCGCTTGAGCACGGGGTTTAAATTGATGGTGTCAGCCAGGGCCTCCACGGCGGATTCGCAGGCGCAGGAGACCATCAGCTCCAGGTCGCTGCCGTGCTCGGCGAACTCGACGGCGGCGCTGGTGGCCACGCGCGAGACCGTCAGTATGGTGCCCTCGGCCGGCTTCATGACGGCTTTGTACGCCGCGTCGACGCCGTCGCTCATTGCGGCGGCGAAGAGCCTGGCGTCCGCCGTGGCGCAGCCCTTCAGGCGCCTGGCCAGGCCGCGGAAGAGCAGCGAGAGGATGACGCCGGAATTGCCCCTCGCGCCGCGCAGCATGGCGCCGGCGGCGCAGTCGGCGGCCTGTCCGAGGGTGGGGAAGCTCCTGGCCCCCAGCTCGGCGGCGGCGGCGCCCATCGTCAGGCTCATGTTCGTCCCTGTGTCCCCGTCCGGGACGGGGAACACGTTCAGCTCGTTGATGAGCTGCTTGTTCTGTTCCAGTGCGGCGTTGGCGCAGAGAATGATGTCTCTGAACACCGCCGCGTCAATGAATTCTCTCAAGAGGGCCTACCTCCGGACTTTTTTGATCTGTGCGGCCTGCTCAGCCGATAAGCATCGTGTCCACATAGACGTCCACGCGCTCGACCGGCACGCCGGTGGCCCTGGACACCTTGTAGCTCACCTCGTTCATAATGCTGTTGCAGAGCGCCATGAGGTTCACGCCGTGGTCGACGGCGATGTGCAGCTCGAGGGAGACGCTGCCATCCTCGCCGAGGCGGGCGACCACGCCCTTGGACATGGACTCGCGCCTGAGCTGAAACACGCCGTCCTTGCCCTGAGCCGCCATGGCCTTGACCCCGAAACAGCTCGTCGCCGCGTCGCCTGCGAGGTTGGCAAATACCTCGTCGGTGATGGTTATTGCGCCCTTCTCGTTGTCGATCCTCACCATGATGCTCCTCCTTTCGGGACATCCGCCCATGCGGGCGGTATGTTATTATAATACAACCCGGCCCAAAGCACAAGCCAAACTTTTTCATCCGGCGCGCGGACGGCGTCGGGATTCCGTACACTCGTCCCGGTTTATGTCTCAAAAATCTGAAAGCAGAAATTTTTCGCGCCCGGCTACAAAAATTTGTGCTTTTTTAGTGCAAAAAGTAGTTTACATGCGGGCAAATGAGTGATAATATTATAACGCTTTGGGCACCTTCATTCATAATCATAATTATATGGAGATGAAAGTATGGCGAGAAAACTCAAGACCATGGACGGCAACCAGGCCGCCGCTCACGTTTCGTACGCTTTTACGGAAGTGGCGGCAATCTACCCCATCACCCCGTCCAGCCCGATGGCGGACTATGTTGACCAGTGGTCCGCAGCGGGATTGAAGAACATCTTCGGCACCACCGTCAAGGTGCAGGAGATGCAGGCCGAGTCCGGCGCCGCCGGTGCGGTGCACGGCTCTCTGAACGCCGGCGCCCTCACGACGACCTACACCGCGTCACAGGGCCTGCTGCTCATGATTCCCAATATGTACAAGATTGCGGGCGAGCTGCTGCCCGGTGTGTTCCATGTCACGGCGCGCACCCTCGCGAGCCACACGCTGTCTATTTTCGGCGATCACCAGGACGTCATGGCCTGCCGCCAGACCGGCTTCGCGATGCTCTGCGAGGGCAATGTGCAGGAGGTCATGGACCTCTCCGCCGTCGCCCACCTGGCCGCAATCAAGGGCCGCGTCCCCTTCCTGAACTTCTTCGACGGCTTCCGCACCAGCCACGAGATCCAGAAGATAGCCGTTTGGGACTACAAGGATCTGGCTTCCATGGTTGACATGAAGGCCGTTGAGGAGTTCCGCGCCCGCGCGCTGAACCCCGAACACCCCCAGATGCGCGGCAGCCACGAGAACGGCGACATCTTCTTCCAGAACCGCGAGGCCTCCAACAAGTACTATGAGGCCGTCCCCGGCATAGTCGAGGAGTACATGAAGAAGATAAACCGCAAGCTCGGCACCGACTACCAGCTCTTTAACTACTACGGCGCGCCCGACGCCGACCGCGTTATCGTCGCCATGGGCTCCATCTGCGACGTGACCGAGGAGGTCATAGACTACCTCAACGCCCACGGCCAGAAGGTCGGCCTGATAAAGGTCCGCCTGTACAGGCCCTGGCGCGCGGACAAGCTGCTCGCGGCCATCCCCGAGACCTGCAAGTCCATCGCCGTGCTCGACCGCACCAAGGAGCCGGGCTCCCAGGGCGAGCCGCTCTACATGGACGTCGTCACCAGCCTGGCCAACGCGGGCCGCAGCGACATCAGGGTGATAGGCGGACGCTACGGCCTCGCCAGCAAGGATACGCCTCCCGCGAGCGTCTTTGCCGTCTACAAGGAGCTGGCCAAGGCCAACCCGAAGACCCAGTTCACCGTCGGCATCGTGGACGACGTGACCAGGCTCTCCCT
>CALWYN010000053.1 GCA_944385755.1 uncultured Oscillospiraceae bacterium | reverse complement strand
TATCTGGCCGCCGAGGCAGAGCACTTCCGGACCGAATCCCCGCATGAGCGGCGTGAGCGCCTCGCGCATCCGCTCCCCGAAAACCATGAGGCAGTTTCCGGCCCCTCTATCGCCCTCTTTCGCACGTCCGGCGAGCTCCCTGCCGTCCAAAGGTTCGCCCAGCAGCTCCAGGCTGAGCTCCATCAGTCCCCGGCGCGAAATATAGTCGTCTATGCAGCCGTCCAGATATGGCGTTCCGTAGATGTACCCATTCTCCGGCACGCCCGGAGTGCCCGCCGGCGCCAGCGCGCCTCCTATGCCGAAGGCACTGCCGCACCCCGTCCCCACGCAGACGAACATGGAGCGTTCCGCGCCTCTGGCCGCGCCAAAATTCATCTCGCCCAGGGCAAAGGCGCCCGCGTCGTTCGAAAAACGTATCCTCTCCGGCGGGAAATTCAGCCGCCGTGCCAGCTCTCGGCGCAGGTTTACGCCGTAGAGCCGGTCAAACTTTGACAGGCCGTGCAGCAGGCAGATACCCTCAGAGTAGTCGAAAGGCCCCGGGAACGCAAAATGTATCCCGGCGCTGCCCTCCTCCCCCACATCTATCTCGCCTATCACATTAGCGAAGTTCTCCAGCAGCACATCCGCCGGCTCCTCCGCCATGGCGGGGAAGTGCCGGAGAGGCCTCAGCAGCGTCCCACGGCTGTCAACGGGGGCGGCCTTGATCTCCGTTCCGCCCACATCAAGGCACAGATATATCTCCTCCATCTCCCCGCTCCTCATCTGCTGATTTCAATCTGAAAACTGCTCCGGCTTGCCGGGTAGTAACTCTCACTGTACTCTATCACCTGTCCGCTCCTGGTATAGCCCAGAGAGGTGATAAATACGGCGGGCTCAAAGGCTCCTATGGCCAGCCCCGCGGCCACCTCCGCCGGCGGCATCACCACTTCCAGCCGGCGAGAGGCATGGACCACTCTCAGGTCCCGGCCGTCCAGCGCCTCATACAGCGAGGCGTCGGAAAAATCCAGATCGCTCATGTCCGGAAACAGCCCGTGCGGCACATACACCGTGGTATATACCACGGGCGCGTTGCCATTTACATTTTCCAGATGTCTTATCCTCGTCAGGCGCGTGACCGGCTGCCCGGCCACCAGCCTCAGGGCATCGGCCACCCTCTCATCGGCCTTTTCGACACGGTTGCAGACCACGCGAGTGCGCAGAACGCGGTGTTTTTTGCGGCTCTCCTCGCGATATCCGGTCACAAAACTGGTGGATTCATGCACAAGTTTGGGCTCGGACACGAAAGTGCCGCTGCCCTTTACCCTGGTCAACCGGCCCTCCCTGGCCAATGTGTCCAGCGCCTGCCGCACGGTCGGGCGGCTGACTCCCAGTTCCGCCGCCAGCTCGTTCTCCGTCGGTATCTGAGTACCCAGAGGATATTCCCCGCTGGCAATTCTCTCCCTTATGTGCTCCGCGACTTGAATATACAGTGCCTGTGCCATATCCGTCTCCCTCCGCTGCGGCGTATATACGCAGTATACTATGTCCGGGCAAATATGTAAATACAAATTTTTAAATTTTAAATTGGTATTGACAAAAGCTTCTCCATTGTGTATGTTATCCCCGAAAGAGCAAATCTCCAGGGAGGTAATCACATGGAAAGCGTTCCCGGTTCATATCCGTACAGGCAATTCCCCACCATACGCATCCATGGGCACGACGGCGCCGCGACAGCGGACGCGGACTCCATCCGCGGCAGAATCGCCCGCTCCTGCGGCGGAGGAATGGCCGTCGTCGTGGCCGAGTGCTATCCCGGCGCAGACCAGGACGCGCTGCTTGAGCTCCTGTCCCCGCTGGGCCTCACCGATATCATACACAGCGACGATCTGGCCCTCCCGCCCGGGGAGATTGACGGGATCATCGCGCGGGAACTCACCGGCGACCCCGTATTCGGCATCATGACCACGCGGCGTCTGGAGGAGTTCTTCCCCGCCGGCGGGCTGGAGGCCGCGCGGGAGCGCATAGCGGCCGCCCAATCCGGAATTGTGCTGGTATACGGCGTGGGCGCGTCGCTGATCTGCCGCGGGGACGTGCTTATCTACGCGGATATAACCCGTTGGGAAATACAGCTCCGCTACCGCCGCGGCATGCCGAACTGGCGCACCGGGCGCAAAGACATCCCGCTCAGGGAAAAATACAAGCGCGGCTATTTCGCGGAGTGGCGCTGGGCCGACAGGTTAAAGAAAAAGCTCCTGCCCGAAATGGACTTCTATCTCGATATGTCCACCCCCGGGAAGTGCACAATGGCCAATGGAGACGCATACCGCGACGGCCTGAGGCAGGTATCCGGCCAGCCCTTCCGCATGGTGCCCTATTTTGATCCGGGAGTCTGGGGCGGCGACTGGATGAAGCGGAAATTCGGCCTCCCCGAAAACGGGAGCAATTATGCCTGGAGCTTCGACGGTGTCCCCGAGGAGAACAGCCTGCTGCTGGATCTGGGGGGCGTGCTTGTTCAGACGCCGGCGGTAAACCTCGTCTGGTCACATCCGGCGGCCCTGCTGGGCGAGCGCGTGCATGCGCGCTTTGGGCTGGAGTTCCCCATCCGCTTTGACATGCTGGACACCATGAACGGCCAGAATCTCTCCCTGCAGGTCCATCCGCTCACGGAGTATATCCAGGACAACTTTAATATGCGCTATACCCAGGATGAGAGCTACTACATACTGGACGCACAGGGAGACGACCCCTGCGTATATCTGGGCGTCAGGTCCGGTGCGGATCCCCTGGCAATGGAGGCGGCCCTGGAAGAGGCCCAGAGGGGCGGAAACGCTTTCCCCGCCGGTGAATTTGTAAACCGCATACCTGTAAAAAAGCACGATCACCTCCTGATACCGGCCGGGACCGTCCACTGCTCCGGCGCCAACACCATGGTGCTCGAAATCAGCGCCACGCCCTATATCTTCACCTTCAAACTCTGGGACTGGGGGCGTCTGGACCTGGACGGCAGGCCCCGGCCCATTCATCTGGAGCACGGCATGGCAAATATCCAGTGGAACCGCGACACGGATTGGGTGAAGCGCAATCTCGTAAACCGCGTCTCCGAGGTCTACAGCGGCGAGCTGGGAAGCGTTGAGCGCACCGGGCTGCACGAGCGGGAATTTCTGGACACCTTCCGTGTCAGCACCGGCGGCGAGCTGCCCATCCACCGCAACGGCAGCGTCCATATGATGAATCTGGTCGAGGGACGGCGCGCCCTTATCGTCAGCGCGGAGGATAAATTCTCCCCCTTTGAGCTGCGCTACGCCGAGACCTGCATCCTGCCCGAGGCCGCCGGCGAATACAAAATCACCTCCCCGGACGGCGAGAACATACGGGCGATAATCGCCTGTGTGCGGAACTAGCCGCTCCGCCGCCTGAATCGGAAAGGAGCCGCGTCCATGGACAGTCTCGCGGAACTTCAAAGAAAATTCATCAACCTGCGGCTCGGAACTCTGATACACTTCAACAGCGCCACCTTTCAATTCCACAGCGGCGATATACTGGACTGGGAGTTCGACTGTGAAAACGGCTCCTCCGCCAGGCGCTACCCCTTTTCGCCCGCCGAATGGGCTCCCGACTCCATCGACTGCAGGCAGTGGGCAGCGGTCTCCAGGAGCGCGGGATGCCGCTTCGCCGCGTTGACGGCCAAGCACCACGAGGGCTTCGCGCTCTGGCCCACGAAATGGTCGGAACACTGTGTCCGAAACGCCGCGGTGAAAACGGATGTCGTCGCCGAGTATCTGAGGGAGTTCCGGGCCGCCGGTATAGCCGCGGGGCTGTATTTTTCCATTCTCGACCTCACCGCGGGGATAGGCCGCGGCTCCTGCGGCGCATATCAGAAAGAATACATAAAGGGGCAGATTTCCGAGCTGCTGACAAACTACGGCGACATTCCCTTCCTTATAGTGGACGGCTGGGCGGCCCCCTGGGGCGGGCCCGATTACGGCCTGCTCCCGTTTGAGGAGCTGGACGGCCTCGTGAAATCCCTCCAGCCCGAGTGCCTGCTGCTGAACATCGGATGCACTTCGGGCCTGTCCGGCTCGGACCTGGTTTTCTTTGAAAACGCGGCCGGGCAGACGGCCGGGAGCTCCTTTCGCGGCCCCGGCGTTCTCTGCAACAAGCTGACCGCCTCCTGGTTCTGGCGGGACCAGGATTGCATTGGCGGCCCTCTGGACATACGGTGGATATGCGCCGGGATGTCCGAGTGCTTCCCCATGAACTGTGCTTTCATGCTGAACCTGTCGCCCGATATTCACGGCCGGATAAACGGCCGGCTTGCGGACGCTTTTGACCGGATAGGAAAATCCGTGGAATTGCCCGCCCCGTTAGAGGCGCTTCCCGCGGGCTGGATGAGGAGGGAGACCCAATATGGAAAAATATAAAGACCCCACGCAGGACGTAGAGGCCCGCGTCGCCGACCTGCTGGACAGAATGACCCTCGAGGAGATGATAATGCAGACCGACCAGTATGACTGCCACGACTTCACCTCACGAGACCGGTCCGGCGACGCCGAAACCGTGGACATGGATGAGCTGCGCCGCGTGCTGGGCGGAAACAGCGCCGGGAGCATACAGCCCCGCGGGATGAGCGTCGCCCAGATCAACGCTGTCCAGAAATACGCCGTGGAGCAAACGCGTCTTGGGATCCCCTTCCTGTTCAGCGAGGAGGCTCTCCACGGCTATTACAGCCGGCATGCCACCTGTTTTCCGCAGCAGATTGGCCTTGCCGCCACCTTCAACCCCGCCCTCGGGCGCCAAATGGGCCGGGCCATCGCAACCGAGGCCAGAGCCATGGGTGTTCAGGAGACGTACAGCCCCGTCATGGACCTCATACGGGACCCGCGCTACGGGCGGGCCGAGGAGTCCTATGGCGAGGACACGTATCTGTGCGCCGAGTTTGCTCGGGAAGTCGTGGCCGGCCTGCAGGGTTCCGGCCTCTCCTCTCCCGATTCCGTGGCCGCGGAGCCCAAACACTATGTCGGCTATGGCGCCCCGGTGGCCGGCCTGAACTGCGCGCCCTCCGCCATGGGCCGGCACGAGGTGTTTTCCGACTGCCTTCCGGTCTTTGAGGCCGCCTTCTGCGAGGGCGGCGCGACAAATGCCATGTGCTCTTATAACTCGATTGACGGGATTCCGGTCTCCGCCGACCACGAGCTGCTCACGGAGGTGCTCAGGGACCGGTGGGGCATGCGCGGCTTTGTGCGCTCCGATCTCACGGCGATCGTGCGCCTGAACGACTGGCACTACGTGGCGCAGACCCGCGCCGAGGCCATGGCCATGGGCCTTGAGGCGGGCGTTGACCTCCAGCTCTACGATTATCCGCACAGGGAATGGCAGGAGGGCCTGAGGCAGCTTGTGCTCACCGGCCGCCTGCCCGAGTCGGCAATCAGGCGGGCCTGCGGCCGGATTCTCCGGGTTAAATTCATGCTCGGGCTGTTCGACCGCCCCTATACCGACGAGGGCAGATACCATGCCTGTGTGCATATCGCCGAACATCTGCATCTGGCCAGGGAAATAGCGCGCCAGAGCATCACCCTGCTGAAAAACGACGGCGGCCTCCTGCCTCTCAGCAGGGATCTGGGGACAATCGCGGTCCTGGGACCCGGCGCGGCAAAAGCCGTGCTGGGCGACTACACCCCGGATGGAAAGACCGGCGTCTCAATCCTGGACGGCATACGCCGTCTGGCCTCTCCCGGCACGCGCATTCTGTACAGCAGGGGATGTACTTTCCTGGGAGACTCCGCCACGCCGTTTCACCCCGGAATGCTGGTGGATGAAAACGGCGCCCCCGGCCTCACCGGCCGGTATTATAACGGCCGGTCCCCCGAGGGCGAGCCCGTCGTCACGCGAAACGACCCCATGATAAATTTCAACTGGATTTTCACCAAGCCTCACCCCGAACTTGACGCGAATTGCTTTAGCGCCGTGTGGACCGGCCACCTGGTCATGCCCACGTCGTTCCAGGGCGGGATAGGCTTCAACACCCAGGACAGCATGCGTCTGTACATAGACGGAAAACTGCTGTTGGACGGCTGGGGGGAGCACAAAAGCGCAAACCGGATGGTGGACTTCAGCTTTGAGCAGGGGCGCAGATATGCCGTTCGGATTGAGTTCACGAATGACCAGCGCGCCGCGCAGGTCATATTCGGCTACCATCAGGGGCGCGAGGACTTCTCACACGCGGTCGAATTGGCCCGCGAGGCGGACGTGGCCATAGTGTGCGTGGGCGACAGTACGGAGACCTGCGGCGAAAACTTTGACAGGGTCTCGCTGGACCTGCCCGGGAGCCAGTTGAATTTTGTAAAGGCCGTCCACGCCACCGGCACTCCCGTGGTCCTGGTAATGCAGAGCGGCAGGCCCGTGACGGCCACCTGGGAGCAGGCCAATATCCCGGCAATTCTCGAGGCGTGGTTTCCGGGCGAGGAGGGCGGATACGCCGTAGCCGAGACGCTTTTCGGGGACAACAACCCCTCCGGCCGTCTCCCGCTGACTTTCCCCAGACATGTCGGCCAGATACCGTGCCATTACAGCAGGAGGCCAGGCGGAGGCCGGCGCTATGTGGAGATGAGCTGGCTGCCGCTCTATCCATTCGGGTACGGTTTGAGCTACACCTCGTTCTCATACGGGAATCTGCGCCTGTCCGCCGGAACCATACGCGCCGGAGACTCGCTCACTGCCACCTTCGAGGTCACCAACACAGGGCCCGTACGCGGGACGGCCGTCCCGCAGATATACCTGCGGGATATGGTCAGCTCCACCGTAAAGCCGGAGCGCACACTCGCGGCCTTTGCGAGGGTGGAGCTCGAGCCCGGCGAATCCAGGGTTGTTTCCCTCGTTATCGGCCCCAAAGCCATGCGGACGCTGGACAGAGACTTCCGGTGGGCGGTGGAGCCCGGCGAATTCTGCGTCTTTCTGGGCGATAATTCAGAAAACATGCTGATGCAGCAGAGCTTTACCGTTGTATAGCGCGGCTCCGCCGTTCCGGCTGCCTTCGCAGGCGTTTCCCGGGGCCGGCAGATAAAAAGCGCAAATTCCCGCCGCCATCGCCCGGCCTCCGGCCGGAAACACCGCAGCAGAAGAAACACCGCAAAATTATACGGCCGTTATTCCTCCCGGAATAACGGCCTGTTTTTTTATTCAGATTATTCAGTCCTCATGCTCCTCATCGCCTGAGAAAGGGGCGCCGTGCCAGCTCTGAAAGTGATGCTTTATTGCCGAGGTGATCTGCTGCGCACACTGCTTTACGTGGCTGACTTTTTCTTCGAAGTCCGCGCTCACGAACCTGAAAGTCGGCCCGGAGAGCGAGAGCGCGCCTATTATCCGGCCCTCCGTGTTAAAAATGGGGGCCGAAATGGATGTGACTCCCGGGGTCTTCTCCGCCGTGGTTGTGCAGAAGCCCGCGTCGCGGACCGCGTCCAGCTCCGCCGAGAACTCCTCGCTTATCTCGGCATATTTTCCCCGCTCCTCAGGCGGCAGGAAAGCCAGCAGCGTTTTTCCGGGAGAGCCCAGGTATATGTCCGCAATACTGCCCTGTTTTACTATATTGCGCACAAGCTGATTGCCCTCGATTCGTATCAGGCACTTTCTCTTGCGCTCTATCTGCACATAAATGCTGACATTCTCCTGGTAAAGATTGCGCAGCGACGTCATGTAGGGTGGGGCTATGTCCTGAAGTATCTTCTCCCAGGCCACCGCGCCCGTGTTCGACATCAGCATGAATTTCCAGCCGAGGGAATACGTCTTTTCGACCTCGTCCTTGAACAGGAATCCGTTGGCATACAGAACTTCGGAGAGCCTGTAGCAAGTGGAGAAGTTGAGCCCGGTCTTTTTGCACAGCGTGGTCGCAGTCATCTTTTCATTGGGGTCGTTTATAAAACAGTCCAGTATCGCAAAAGCTTTTTCCAGCGACGTATTCTTTCCCACAGTGCTTTCTTTAGGAGTATTCATTGTCCTTCCTCAACTTTTCAAACTGATTTCTGTTATTCTATCACACTTTATGAAAAAATCAAACCCACCTCACATCAGGCATTTTGCATAAAATCGCCCCCGTACAACTGCATATTATCAATAAAAATTCTTTTTTAATGCAAAAATCCTTGTAATCCGGCGAGTCCTGTGATATAAATTTATTGTCGTATTTTAAAAGTTTATTTTTAAAATACGACAATAACAAAGAAGAAGTCCTGCAGGCACCTTCTTTCAAAATGTAAAAGGGGAGAGAGTATGTATGCAAAAAATGTCAAAAAGCAATAAGGACTTGCTGAACTTCTTGCTGGCTCTCGTGCTCGGTGTCATCGCAATGCTCCTCATGGGAGGCACAGAGCTGTCGGTGCAGGGCCAGCGCATGGTCGGCGTCACCATAACCATAATGTACATCTGGATTAGCGGGTGCATGCCGCTCGCGGCCTCCTGCCTGGTCCTCATAATTCTCGAGACCTTCGCCGCAACCGATTTTACGGGCGCCGTGGAGGGCGGCTACACCATGTCCTCCGCGCTCTCGGCCACCTTGAAATCCTTCGCCAGCACCACGCCGGTAACCGTCATCGTCGGCACCGCTCTGGCCGCGGTCGTCAAATCCTCCGGCCTGGCCGAGCGCATAGTTTACCTGATTATGCGCCTTGTGGCCGGCAAGCACGGCAAGGCCAAGGCCTCTAAAGTGCTGGCGGCCATGTACATCGCCGACGTTCCCGCCTCTCTCATGATACCTTCGGCCACCGGGCGCTGCGCCCTGTACATGTCCATAGCCGAGGGCTTTGAGGGTCCCTTCCACTTCGGGGACCCCGACAAAGAGCATAACCCCTTCCAGAAAGCAGTTTGGATATCCGTTGCGCTCATCCCCATAATCATGGGCGGCGCTTTCCTCACGGGCGCGGAGGCCACCATAATGGTCGGCGGCCTCATAGAGGCCGAGACTCAGATAACCCAGGGCTGGGGCATCACTTTCGCCATACTCTGGATTCCCGCTCTCCTGCTCATGGCCGTCTCCTATGTCATACTCATGAGGCGGTATCCCTCCAACACCGGCGATGTCGACGTGTCGTTCATCAACCAGAAGCTCGCCGAACTCGGCAAAATGAAACGCAACGAGATCTACTGCCTGGTGGTTCTCGTGGCAATGGTCCTCCTCTTCATCACCGACTCTCTCCACGGCATACCCGCCACGTTTGTGCTCGTGCTCATGTGCGGCGTCCTGTTCCTCCCCGGAATAGGTCCCGGCAAGTGGAAGGTCGAGGGCAAAAAGATCTCATGGGACGGCTATTTCATAATAGCCACCGCCATGGGCTTCAGCAGCCTGCTCGACACCTTCGGGGTCATGGATTTCTTCGCCGGCAAGATCGCGCTTCTCGGCATCAGCAACTATCTGGTGGCGCTGCTTGTCATGATAGTAGTCACTCTGCTTGTGCGGCTCGGCATAGCCTCCATCACCTCCGCCGCGACGCTGCTGGTCCCCATTTCCATGGCCGTCGGCTCCGCGGCCGGCCTCTCCGCGCCGCAGATTGCGTCCCTGGCCTGGATTACCTATGTGTTCTGCCGCGTCTCCTTCTTCCTGCCGCACCAGGGTGCCCAGCTCATCATGACCTACGGCGTCGGCTTCTACAAGAAAGAGGACCTCATGAAATCCGCCTGCGTCATCACCGCGGCGGCCCTCGTCATCTACTTCATATGGGGCGGCTTTATAGCACCCATGATTTATGGCATAGCCTGATAAAAAACAGCCGCGCTGCTGCGGCAGATAGGAGACAGAAATGAGCAAGAAACTCAAAGACATGCTGAAAGAAGACGGCGTACTCGTGCTGCCCGGAGTGTACGACGGCCTGTCCGCGGTGGCCGCGAAGGCGGTCGGCTTCCAGGCCCTCTACATGACCGGCGCCGGCGTGGCCTACTCCACCCTCGGCCGCCCCGATGTCGGCCTCCTCTCCCAGACGGAGATGGCTGAAAAGGCCGCCTACATATGCGACGCCTCCGGGCTCCCGGTGGTTGCCGACGGCGACACCGGCTATGGCAACTACCTGAACGTCATACGCACGGTCAACCTGTATGAAAAGGCCGGCGTCTCCTGCATACAGCTGGAGGACCAGGTCATGCCCAAACGCTGCGGCCATATGAGCGGCAAGGAGCTCATCCCCGCCGAGGAGATGGTCTCGAAGCTCAAAGCCGCCTGCGACGCCCGAAAGAGCGAGGACTTCCTCATCATGGCCCGCACCGACGCCCGCGCCGTCTATGGTCTGGAAGAGGCCATACGCCGCGCCCACATGTACCTCGAGGTCGGCGCCGACATTCTCTTCGTGGAGGCCCCTCAGAGCGAAGAGGAAATGCGCACCATATGCCAGGAATTCAAGGGTGTGCCGCTGATAGCCAACATGGTTGAGGGCGGCAAGACTCCCCTGCGTTCAAAGGCCGAGCTGGAGGACATAGGATATAAGATTGCCCTCTACCCCGGGGCCTGTGGCCGCGTCGTCTCGAAGGCGCTGGTGGGGCTCTATAACGAGCTGTTTACAAAGGGCGACACCAAGGATTATCTCGATCATATGTATATTTTCGGCGAGCTGAACAAGCTCGTCGGCCTTGACGAGATAAAGGCTCTCGAGAACAAGTACAAGGTATAGGCAAGTAAAAAGGCCCTCGTAAAATGTATCTGCGCCCGTGTACATCCGCTGTACACGGGCGCAGAGGATTACTCCGGGGCCATAGCTCAAGGATAAATACAGATAATGCGACAAAGGAGGTACTCTATTGGGGGCAACTGTAGCTATTCTCGTACTCTATTTTATAGTCGTGATAGCGGTGGGGCTGCTCGCCACCCGAAGGACCAAAAACTCCGCGGCCTTTCACGGCGCACAGATGGGCCTGTTCGCCATAGTGTGCGCGTCCTCGGGCGAGTGGCTGGGCGGGACCGCCACTACCGGCGTTGCCGAATATGGTTTCCTGTACGGCATGTCGGGCGCGTGGTACACTGTTGCGAACGGCATCGGCGTCATGTTCCTGGCGCTGTTCTTCACCAAGCTGTACCGAAGCACGGGCTGCATAACGGTGCCCGGCATAGTCGGCAAATTCCTGGGGCAAAAGGCAAAATCCGTCTCGGCGGCTCTTCTGATAATTGCCATGCTGGCCGTCGGCGTGTCGCAAATGGTCGCCGCGGGCAAGCTCGGCCAGAGCCTCACGGGCCTGAGCTTCACTACCTGCTGCCTGGCCTTCACCGTCATCTTCATAGCCTATACCCTGCTGGGAGGCATGCAGTCAGTGGCCTCGACCAATACCATACATCTCTTCGTCATGTACGGCGGCATGCTGTTCGCGCTGTTTTTCGCCCTCTCACTTCTGGGGGGAGCGGGCTCATTTCAGTCCGATGTGGGCCAGCTGAACGCCTCAACAGGCGGAGACTTTCTGGGCATGACCGCCATCGGCCTCCCCAAGGTCAGCTCATGGATAATCTCCGGCCTGCTCGGCGCCTGTACGGCCCAGGCCGGCATACAGCCCGTGCTGGCCGCAAAGGACGTCCCCACCGCGAAGAGGGCCTGCATTCTGACCGCCCTGGTGACGGCCCCCTTCGGCTTCATTACCGCCGCTCTCGGCATAATCGCGCGCATACTCAGCGAGCGCGGGCAGCTTCTCGATTCGGCCGGGCAGGTGGTGACAGACGGAAAGCTGGCGCTGATGGCCCTCATAGATCAGCTGCCCTCCGTGGCCGGAGGCCTGACCCTGGCGGCTATTCTGGCGGCCATCCTGTCCACGATTTCACCCATAATCCTGTCGGCCGGCACGATGTTCGTCAAGGACATCTGCCGCGGGCGGACAAGCGACGCGGCCCAGCTCAAACTGAGCCGCCTGTCTACCGCGGCGGCGGGCGTCATATGCTCGTTGGGCGCAATCCTGCTCGTGGACAACGGCGCGATACTTGACCTGGTCTATTCCGCCTACGCCCTGCGCGGCACAATATTTGTAATACTGCTCATGGGCCTGTTTTGGAAGCGCAGCAGCGAAAAGGCGGCCTGTTACAGCATGATTTTCACGGCCGTGGTCTCGGTCTGCTGGGCCGGGGTGCGGCTCGTAACAGGCTCCTATCCTATCGCCGGCTGGCTGACGGAGACCTACGCCTCCGTCATAGCGGCCGTGGCGAGCATGCTCGTTCTAAGCCTGATTTATCCCAACAGGGGAGCTTTAAAAGACTGACATGAGGCGGGGCTCCGGCCCCGCCTCTGTTTCCCTCTCTTCCGTTTCCGCCTGTTCCCCGGCGTGCCTCTCAGGTGAGCTCCACTTTGGTTGACACGCCCGCCTCCATGAAATTGGACACGGCGATGAGCCTGAGCTTGCTGGGCATATCCGTGTCGTGGCAGGCATAGAACTGCTTTACCCCGGCGTTTTTCACATACTCCACAGTCCCCGCGATGACCTCCTCCGGCGGCTGCTGTAGGTGCAGCCCTCCCAGGAAGGTGTGCACGCTCTCCGCCCCGGTCACCTTTTTAGCGTATTCCATGATATTGCATATCCCCGCATGCGAGCAGCCGGAGAATACGCTCACCTCCCGGCCGTTCCCGTGCCGGTAGGCGAGCTGCGTGTCGTCGTACACATAGTCGTCCTGCCAGACGCCGTCCACCAGTATTTTGGGCGTCTGGGGCACGCGGCCCTCGAAGCTGTTCAGCCTGGGTATTTTGCCCAGATAGGCCAGATTGGGCGTCAGCCACCTCACATTCGGCTCAAACTCCAGTTTGAAATACTTCTCGAGTACGTCCCTGTCGGTGTCAAAGCCGCACTCCCGGTTCTCCTCGTTTATAAACCGGCGCCTGAAAAAAATCTCCTCCCCGGTGACGAGCATGGTCGGCCTGTGCATCACCGCGTTCTCCTGATAATACTTTATCAGGTACTTGACCCCGCCGGAGTGGTCCCGGTGGGCGTGGGAGATTATCACATAGTCGAGCTGCGTCAAGTCTATTCCCATCTTGACCGCATTCTTGATAAACGGGTAGGAGTAGCCGGTGTCGTACAGTATCCGCGTCTGTTCGTCCTCTATATACAGGGAGAAGCCGTGTTCGGCCAGAAACCGCGTCCCGAAAAGGCTGTTGTTTTCCAGCAGCAAAGTCGCTTTCATAATTGCCTCCTCTTTTCAGGGAGGGGAAGAGCCGGGCTCTTCCCCTCCCTTTTCAGTCATTCCTGCGCCTCTTCAGGCTGCTCCGGGCCGGCGGCCGCTGCCGCCCGTTCGCGCTTTTTCTTCTTATACTTGTCATAGGCGACGCCCAGGAAAGGCGATATGACCGCCAGGACGACAAACACCGTGCCGAGAGAAAACTCCGTGAAGGCGTTCAGCAGGTTGCCGTTGTAGTAGAGCACCGAGCGCCTGTAGTACGGCTCAATGAGGTCTCCCAGTATGAACGCCAGCACCATCGGCATCAGCGGATAGTCGTTCTCCTTCAGCAGGAACCCGAGGACCGAGAAGGCCAGCAGCATGTACAGGTCGAAAACACGGTTGTTCACGGTGAATGCGCCTATGCTGCAGAAGGCCACGATGAGCGGCATCAGCGTGTATTTGGGCACCAGCAGGAGCTGCGCCGTCCAACGGATTGTGCCCGCCTGCACGATATACATGAATATGTTGGCCACAAACACCGCCACGAGCACGGTCTGGAAGATGTCCAGGTGCTGGGTGACCAGCAGGGGCCCGCAGGAGATGCCCTGTATCATAAACGCGCCGAGTATGACGGCCGTGCTGGGGTCGCCGGGGACCGACAGCGAGAGCATCGGGACCAGCGCGCCGCCGGTGACCGCGTTGTTCGCCGTCTCGGAGGCTATGATGCCGTCCGGGCAGCCCGTGCCGAACTTCTCCGGGTGCTTGCTGAACCTCTTGGCCTGCGTGTAGCTGAACATGCCGGCAACCGTGGCGCCTATGCCGGGGAGGATGCCTATGATGGTGCCGATTATGGACGAGCGCAGGATGTTCCCGCCCTGGCCCTTCAGGTCGCGCTTGTCCGGCAGGTAGAACCACTTCTTCTCGTACTTGACAACAGTCCTGTCCTCCTTCAAATCGCCCACGGTGACCAGGATTTCCGAGAAGGCGTAGAGGCCTATGACGACGAGTATGATGTCAAAGCCGCCGGCCAGGTTCAGGCTGCCCAGCGTGAAGCGGAGCTGGGTGCCGTCTATGGGGCTCATGCCCACGCAGGCGAGCAGCAGCCCGATAATCGTTGAGATGAAACCCTTTATCATCTTGCCCTCCATGAGGGTGATGACCAGCGTGAGGGCGAACAGCGTCACACCGAAGTACTCCCAGGGCCCGAACTGTATGGCGAAGCTGGAGAGCACGGGTGTGAACAGCATGAGCACCACCGCGCTGAAGATGCCTCCGATAAAGCTGACAAAGGTGCCCAGCGCCAGCGCCCTGGCGCCTTCTCCCCTCTGGGCCATGGGGTGTCCGTCCAGGACCGTCGCTATCGCCGCGGCCGTACCAGGTATGTTTATCAATATGGCCGATATAAGTCCGCCGGACACGCCGCCCATGAACACGCCCATCAGCAGCGCGCAGGTGTGCGCTATGTTGAGCGAGTACGTCACGGGCAAAACCAAAGCTATGGCGACGGGCGTGTTCAGCCCGGGTATGGCGCCAAAGATTATGCCGAGGGCGACGCCCAGCAGCACGAAGAGATAAAACATCGGGTCCAGCAAGGTCGCTGCCATTACTTCTGCCATGTCTAGTCCACCCCCTTAGAACAGGAACGAGAGGATGCCCGCAGGCACCCCAACGCTCAGCACGCTGGTAAAGAACAGGAACACCGCCGTGTTGAAGGCCGCAAAGAGCACCACCTTCAGCGTTATGGCCTTTGCCCCGCCCAGGGTCTTGTCGCCGGTAGTCTGATAATAGAGGTACAGCGAAGTCCCTGTCAGGAAGAGCGTGGCGTCCACAACGAACCCCAGAGGCTCCATCAAAAACACGAACAGGACGAAAGCCAGGAAGAAGACTCCCCTGGTCCCCTTGAACAGGGTGAACCACTTGAATTTCGGCTTCTCCTTTTTCATCAGTATCTGTATCGCCCTGAGGGCCAGCGCGATGAACAGCAGTATCAGCACCAGCTGCGGGTACATGGCCGGCCCGCCCGTACGGTCGTATTCCGCGACGGAATATGAGAGCGTCTCGTTATAACATAGGACGCCCACTATGCCGACGATTGCCAGGAATATCAGTTCTCCCATTTACCGCTCCTTTCCGCCGCTCTCATCCGGCGGCGTTTACAAAGGCCTCGAAGTCGTCGAAGGAGCTCTTCAGGGTCTCGTAATACTCCTCGCTGGGCTTGTAGTCGGCCACATAGCTCAGTTCCGCCAGCTCAGCCACCATCTCCGGCTCATTGGCAAAGCACTCGCCAATCTTGTCGCTGAGGAAAGATATGATCTCGGGATCTGTCCCCTTGGGGGCCATGATTCCGAAGTAGGGGATTGTCAGGGCGTAGTCGATGCCCATCTCCTGGAAAGTGGGCACGTCGGGCAGCTCCTCCAGCCTCTCCTCGGCGAACACGCCTATGCAGCGGAAGTCTCCGCTCTCGATATAGGGCATGGCGGAGGAGACGAAGTCGCTCAGGCAGTCCACGCGCCCGGCGAGCAGCTCCGTGGTCTTGCTCTCCTCGGCCACGTCCACCAGGTGTACCTCGGAGCCCATATAGTCCTCCAGGGCCAGGACTACGCCGAGAGCTATGGAGTTTGTGAAGGCGCCGTACCTGAAGTCGGGGTTGTTCTTGAGCTCCTCAATGAGGTCGTCGATATCCTGTATGTCGGAGTCCGCGCGCACGCAGATGCACTGCGGGTTGGTGAACAGGCCGGCCACGCACTCAAAGTCGTCGTAGGAGAGGTCAAACGTCCCCAGGGCGTGGTGCAGAGGCATGCTGGAGGCCTGTATGACGAGGCTGTAGCCGTCAGGGTCGCGGTTCATGCACTCCTGCATGCCCACGGCGCCGGAGGCGCCCGTGATATTCAGGCAGTTTACATTGACCCCCACATAGTCCGCCAGGTACATGGCCACTATCCTGGCGCCGAGGTCGGTCACGCCGCCGGCCGAAAACGGGATAATCAGCTCAATGTCGTCCGACGGATACTCCGATGCGGACTCCGAGCCGCAGGCGGAGAGGGCAAAGAGCATGACCAGAGCCAGCGTTATGCAAAGAACTTTTTTGGATTTCATCCCCGATTCCTCCTTCAGAAATTAATCTTTTCTCCCCATTACAGGAAGGACTTGAAAGGTATATTGGGCTCGTTCTCCATCGCGTCGTCAAAGCCGCGGGGATAGCTGTACCTCTTGCGGCCCGCGTCGTCGGGGTAGGTGAATTTGCCGCCGACGGCCCAGATGTAGAGGTTGAATTTGTACTCCATCATGTCTTTCTTGTAGTCGTAGAGCAGCTTTATCTCGTGCGGGTCGGTGTAGAAGGTGGGCCATATGTCGTAGTGCACGGGTATCATGACCTTGCAGCCGAGGTTGTCGGCCATGCGGAGCACGTCGGAGGCCGTAATCTTGTCCGAGACGCCCTTCGGGTTCTCGCCGAAGGCCGCAATCGCCACGTCTATGTCGTACATCTTCCCGTGGCGCAGCGTGTAGTCGGAGAAGTGGGAGTCGCCGCTGTGGTAGAAGCTGCCGCCCGGCGTCTTTATCAGGTAGTTCACGGCCCTCTCGTCCATGTCCCCCGGGAAGCGGCCCACGATGCTGCCGAGCGGCGGGGCCG
>CALWYN010000052.1 GCA_944385755.1 uncultured Oscillospiraceae bacterium | reverse complement strand
GGACCGCTGGTCCGCCGGCTACATCGCCTACGCGAAGGACGTCGGGATACTGGACGGCATGGGCGACGGCAGCTTTGATCCTGCCGGAACCCTGACCGGTTTCCAGTGGGCGAAGATGCTGCTCTGCGCGATAGGCTACGGCGAGAACGGCGAGTTCACCGGCAGCGAGTGGAGCATCAACACCGCGAAGGTCTCTCAGACCGTCAAGCTGTTCGAGGGCGACCTGGACGGCATGACCAACGGAGTCATCAACCGTGAGCAGGCCGTACTGTACGCTTTCAACACCCTGGTGAACCTGGGCATCGTGGTGTACAGCCCCAGCCTGGGCGACTACATCTACAGCTACAACGAGACCATCTTCGACCGCGTGACCCCCGAGGGCACTCTCGGCGGCGTAGTGTATGGCCTGGACAGCGTACGGGGCATCATCATTGACAACGAGGGCATGGGCAATGCCAATACCGTCGTCTCCGTGACCGGTTCTTACAGCAAGGCCCCCTCCAACGCTCCCGCCGACGAGAAGGACGTCTCCGTCGCCGCTGACACCGATCTTGACATGATGTATCATGCCGCCAAGATCTGGTACACCGATAACGGCGCTGTCTATGTCATGGATCTGGCCTCTGTCGAGGCTCTGACCTGCAAGGGCATCACTCCTTCCGCTGTTGCCAAGCTCGAGCGCGGCAAGACCGTCAAGGATGGTCTGGACATTGGCAAGACCGGCCAGCTCTACGAGTACAACCTCATCGACAACACCGCCATCAACGCCAACTACGCCGCTGTCGACTTCTACTATGATATCGACACTCTGGGCGTCCGCTCCACCGTCAAGGACACCACTGTTGTTGACAATTTTGTTGCTGCCAACAGCGATATCCTGACCGACATCAGCGAGATCGACCAGGGCGACCGCATCATCTACATCGCGACCACTTCCACCACCGGCACCGGCGATGCCTATCACGTCTACCCCGTGACCTACACCACCGGCAAGATAGCCGACTGGAGCCGCGTCAACAACACCATCACTCTGGACGACGGGACCGTCATCAGCGCGTCCGTCTTTGCCGCCACCGAGTGGTATAAGGCTCTGACGCGTGGCACCACCGTCACCATCTCTCTCGACACTCACGGCCACTTCATCGACTTTGATGCCAAGGCCGCCCGCACGGTTGCCTACTACACCGGCACCGCGCGCAACTCCACCCCGCACGACGGTTGGTACAGCGACGCCGGCTTTGTGGCCCAGTTCGCTGAGCTCGACACTGGCGAAGAGTTCGAGGTTCCTGTCACTGCTGACTGGCTCTTTGGCGCCAATTCCGCCCTCGCGGCCGGCATGAGGGGCTACTACGATATAACCGATACCCTGCTGGGCACCGGCAACTACGAGCCCAAGATTGTCAATGAGAATGGGTCTGACGGGGCTACGTACAGCAATGACAGCTACACCTCTTACGCGTTCAGGACCGTTGGCATGGGAGAAACCACCTTCACTTCCAGCTCCTACAGGGATACCTTCGCCGACGGCGGCAGGTTCTACTACGATCCTGAGAACGTGACCTTCATCATCGCCAGCGGCGTCGGCAGCACCTTCGATACCGAGACCGTCACCGGCGTTGACGGCCTGCTCTCCAAGTACTCCGAGCTCTTCCCGGCCGGCAGCGTCACTCTGGAATGGCTCGGCATGACCGGATACTACGATGATCAGGACGTGTTCTACGCCAACACCATTTTCGCCTTCACCGGCGCTACCATCTCCAGCGGCACCATCTTCTTCCCGTATGATCTGTACGAGAACGACATGGATCCTCTGGGCGGCGGCCTCTACCGCGCTGAGGGCGGCATCCTGAACGGGTCTGAGGAGAAGTTCGACATCAACGTCGATGTGACCCACATCGAGCGCGGCTTCTACACCTTCACGGTTGATCCGTCCGGCCTGACCAAGCTGGATGATACCACCTATCACTATGGCCCGAACACCGTCATCCATCCGGAGGGCAGCAGCCTCTACTATGTCAGCCCCGACAATGGTGTGACTGAGTACAATGCCAGCAATGCCAAGGTCATCGACCTGCGCTATGGCGCCTCGATTGAGGAAGTTGACACTATAGCTGAGCTCTCCGACCTCTACTTCAAGAATACCACTCGGTACGATAATTACAAGGTCAACCTGGCCTATGCTTACAGCGCAGGCAGCAATGTTGTCAGTGTAATCTATGTGCTGGATGATGGTTTCGAGAACAACGTCATCTTCACTCTGGGCGATTCCTTCGATGGCACCGAGTGGAGCATAGTCGGCGGCCCTGTTGAGCACGACTGGGATACGACCACTCCGATCACCGTTGATCTGTACAACCCCAACGTTGATCTGAGCGGCATGCCCACCTTCGACATAACTGCCACGAGCATAGTCGGCGGAACTGCTAAGGCGACTGCCAAGGATGCGCATACTCTGACCGTCTCTGTCACCCCCACTACGAAACCGGATGTCACCGAGCGTGAGGTCGTGATCGAGCTCAACATCAGCGAGTTCGATGCCACCTTCGGCGCCTATGCGGCGACTTACGGCGTTACGCTCAACGTGAATGGCCAGGATCCTGCCGCTATCAGCGACACTGTCGTCCCGGGCGAGCCCGTGGAAGTAACGCTGACTGCCACTAATACCGCAGTTGGCTTTGCCGGCGGCCTGCTGAACGTCGAGTTCACTAACGATACGGTTGCAACCAGCGTCCTGACCGAGCAGGTCTATGTGGCCCCCGGCGCTCCGAGCGTCACCGTCACGGTTTACCCCGTGCATGGCGGCATGTACGAGCTGTCCGATCTGAGCTACGTTGGCTAATAGCGCAACATAAAAACAACTAAATTGTTCCGCCCCCGGGTGACCGGGGGCGGTTTTTTGTCCTGTTTCGCGCCGGACGTCGGGTTCAACCCGCCCGCGGCCCGGCTTCTCCATGACGGTCCCGATATCATGGCCTCCCCTCCCCCACGGCTCCCGCCGCCGCAGGCGGTCACGGCGCGCGGGGAGCGGAATGTACCCATGCGGGCACCGGCGGCCCCGTCTGCGCGGCGGAACCGCCCATGCGCTTCAGGGGCGCAAAAAAGGGGCAAAAAACGGACCGCCGCGGCCCAGCCGCGGCGGTCCGTTGCCGGACATCAGCCGTAAGACTTTAGTTTTAGATGCGCGTTAAGCGAGGTACCGCTTATGTCGTAACTGGCCGTTTTGCCGGAAGAAGAATAGAATGCGTATTGCTCGTCTGCCTCGCGGGCCGAGCCGAGCGGAATGGTGGCCTTCAGCTTGACTATGGTCCCGTCGGGCACGGTGCCATCGGACAGATCCACGTCTTTCAGCAGATCGACCGTGCGCTCCGCGGAGGCGCAGATGTCCGCATAGCCGTGGTTCTTCCACTCGCTGAATTCCGCCGGATAACTTATATTCCCATGGCCGTCATCCTTCGGGAGCTTGTACATGAGGTGAATTCGCGTGACAAATCCCCCTGAGTTGTGCAATTTTATATACCGCACGTCATCCATTTGGTTTACCTCCTATGTTTTTAGTTACAACAGGGTTGTTACGTACTGATACAGGCTGTCAAACTCCGCGTCCAGCACGGGCGAGCCCACGTATGCCTCAGTCTCCGAAACCGGGCCGTAGGAGTTGAGGCCGACGACGGTAGAGCTGTCTCTGAGCAGCCACGCCCCGCCGGACGACCCGCCGCGCATCTTGTCGCCGCGTATCTCCCGTGTGCCGGAACCTGTAATTCCGGAGCTGCCATCTATGCGCACCATCTTTTTGCCGTCATAGTAATTCGCCGGATACCCAAAGGCGGTGAGCTCCCTCCCGTTCACATCCTCCGTGGAGTATGTGAGCGGAGACGTGAGCGACGACGTCTCGTTGAGGATGGCGAACGCGTAATCCCACTTCCACTGCTTCTGCCCGTGCCAGTATGTCTTGAGGGCGACGGTGCGGAAAGTGAGAGATTCGGCGGAGCTGCCCTCGCAGTAACAGCGTTCAAAAAGGAAATTCTCGCACAGGGCCCCGCTGTCCTTGTCCTGGACACAGTGGGCCGCCGTGAGTACAAGGTTGGGCCGGCATATAATTTCGGCGCTGGCAACATAGTTTTTATTCCCCCGGGAGAAAAACAGCTTGCCGCCGGCCGCGAAAGGCATTTCAGAGGTGTCGGCCGGCTGCGGGTCGGTGGCCGAGGTGACATCCTCCGCTCCGGGGCGCGCCTCCGTCTGCCAGCTCTCGTCAGGTATGGCCGAGGCCCTGCGCTCCGGCGTCCAGTAGTCAAGTATACGTTTTCGGTTAAGCTCATCGGCGTCGTAGGTATATGACATATTTCCGTGTCCGTCACTTCTGTAAATCACGTCTCTATCTACCTGCCCTCCTGAAATTATTTGCCCGGAATTGCAGCTGCAGGCATATTTTATCAAAAAATGGAGTAAATTGCAAATTTTATTTTATTTTTGGTAAAATTGACGAGCTTATCCAGTCCCAACAACGTGCCGGACGGCCCAAACGGCCCAAGGCGCGGCTGGCAGAGTGCGCTCCCCGGCCAAATTCCGAAAGCGCGGACCCGGCTCAAGAATGACATATTTTTTGTTAGGTCTTGTCGAAGATTTACCTTTATGTGCTGAAATTATGCGGGATGAGGGCCGCCCGCTGCCGCGCTTGCATGACGTGGGCCCGGCAGAGAGGGGCCGTGTGCAATGAGACGATTGGGGATATAGCCCAAATCCGGACTGGGAGCTTTATCAGCGGGCGGACGCAGGCCGTTACGAGCGCATAAAGCTGCCCGGGAGAAGTCCCGGGCAGCTTTGCCGTTTCGTATTTTCACAGAGCGCCGCGCGGCATGGCCGCCGCCTGGGACCTTGCCGCCGAGGGGCTCCTCAGCTGCCGCGGCCGCGCCGGCTGTGCCCCTCTCCCCCAACGTCCGCTGATTCCGGTACTCGCGGTGAGCCCAGTCCGGCGCAGCTTCTGCGGCGTGTCCATGCTTCACTCGGGCGGGAGGCGGCTTTTTCCCAAGACGTCGCGAATTATGCCGCGGCCCCCAAAATCGCATATTTTATGAACGGAAATCGCGTTTTTTGTGAACATTAGCACTCTCCTCTTGACAGTGCTAATCAGTGTGGTATAATAAAGCCGAAGCTTGAGAGAGGGAACAGGAGGTTCCCGGGAGAGCCCCTCCGGGGCTCGGAACTCAGCTCACGGCCAGGGCCCGCCGGCCCGGCCACCCGCGTAAAAACGGGCAACGCTTGAAAGGAAGGATAAATATGTTGCCCAGCATTTTTGGTGAAAACCTGTTTGACGATTTCTTTGACGGCACTTTTGAGAGGCGTTTCTTCAACGACAACCCGCTGTACGGCAAGCGCGGCCGCAACCTCATGAAGACCGACGTGCGTGAGCATGACGACGGCTACGAGGTGGACATTGACCTGCCGGGCTTCAAGAAGGACGAGATCAAGCTCTCGCTTGAGAACGGCTACCTGACCGTCAGCGCGGCCAAGGGGCTCGACAAGGACGAAAAGGACAAGAAGGGCCGCTATATCCGCCAGGAGAGGTGGAGCGGCGCCTGCACCAGGAGCTTCTATGTCGGTGACCTCAGGACCGAGGATGTAAAGGCCAAGTATGAGGACGGAATCCTCCGCCTGAGCCTGCCGAAGCCGCAGCAGAAGGCTCTTGAGGATCACAGCCACATAGCCATCGAATGATTAATCCCCGCCGCGGCGCACCGCGGCGGGGATTCGTTCTGCTTTCCACAGATTGAAACGAGCAGGCGCCCGGGATATTTTCCCGGGCGCCTGCTCGTTTTCCGCATATGGCGGACATCACATGGCGTTGAGCTTCATAGTCATGGCGCTCTTCTTGTGAGCGGCGTTGTTCTTGTGGATGAGCCCACGGGCCGCGGCGCGGTCAACGGACTTGACAGCGACTTTATAGGTGCCGGCAGCCGCCTCCTTATTGCCCTCAGCGACAGCCGCGTCGAACTTTTTAATGGCGGTCTTGAGCGCGGTCTTCTGCGCCTTGTTCCTGGCGTTCTCCATCTTGCTCTTGACGTCGCGCTTCATAGCGGACTTGATATTAGGCATACTCTGTTTGCCACCTCCTCCTATAAAATCGTGTACGCGTTTGCTCGCGGATAATTATTTTACCATCTTCTCCAGCAAAAATCAAGGCTTTTTTTGCTTTTAAGGGAGTAAATTTGCATACTGCGGCGCTTTTCAGGGAGACTATACCGTATATTGTATCTCGGAGGGAGAGGAGCACTATGGAGAGCAGGTTCAGGACCGATCTGGCGCTTGAGCAGCGGGAGTCGCTGCTGTCCGGAGGGCGGGAGATAGCCGGCTGTGAGGCGCGCGAGGAGCTGAAGGGCAGGTTCAGAGTGACCACCGTCGATATACTGGATGAGAGGGCCGCGGCGAAATTATGTAAACCCATTGGCCGCTATGTGACTATTGAGCTCGACGCGCTGCTCAGCCGGCGAGAGAGCAGCTTCGCCGAGGCCGCGGAGCTGCTCGCCTTAGAGCTGCGTGCCATGCTGACGTGTCAGCGCGAGGGTACCACCCTGGTTGCGGGTCTGGGCAACGCCTCCATGACCCCGGACGCCCTTGGGCCACTGGCCGCCGACTCTGTCCTGGCCACGCGGCATCTTAAAGCGCAGCTTCCCGAGGAATTTGGGGCCTTCTCCGGAGTGTGCACTGTCCGGCCGGGCGTTCTGGGGACAACCGGACTCGAGAGCGCGGAGATGCTTCGGGCCATATGCGGCTTCCTGTCCCCTGCTCAGGTAATCGTGGTGGATGCCCTGGCCTCTGCCAGCCTTGGGCGCCTTTGCAGGACAGTGCAGATTTCCAACTCCGGCATAGTCCCCGGTTCAGGCGTCGGCAATGACAGGGCCGAACTCTGCGAGAGGACCCTGGGCGCGCCGGTCTTTGCGCTGGGTGTGCCGACAGTTGTGGACGCCGCGAATTTTTCGGACAGCGAGGAGGCGCGGGGGATGTTTGTCACGCCGAGGGATATTGACGCCTCTGTGCGCGATATTGCCAAGCTGATTGGCTATGCCATTAACCTTGCTCTTCACGATGGGCTCACTGTGACGGATATCGACATGCTTATCTCCTGATGTTTCACGTGAAACACCTTTTCGAGCCGTTTCACGTGAAACCCTTGAAAAGGCGCCGGGCGGCTGGTATAATCGGACACGGAAGTGAGGCGATAAACGTGTCCAAACTGATAGCCGTCGCAAACCAGAAGGGCGGCGTGGGCAAGACGACGACCTGCGTCAACCTGACAGCCGCCCTGTCGAGGCGCAACAGGCGGGTGCTGCTCGTGGACTGCGACCCGCAGGGCAACAGCACCTCCGGCATGGGGGCATCCAAAGAGGCCATGCCGAATATATATGACCTGCTGGTGCGCGGGACGGATGCGATGGACTGCATTGTCCACACGCCCTTCGGGGATGTGCTTCCCTCGAACAAGGAGCTCTCAGGCGCAACGGTTGAACTTGTGGACATGGAAAACAGGGAATTCGTCCTCAAGACGGCCCTGCTCGGTGTAAGAGAGCATTACGATTACATATTCATCGACTGCCCGCCGTCACTCGAGCTGCTGACCATAAACGCCCTCACGGCCGCGGACAGCCTGCTCATCCCCGTCCAGTGTGAATACTACGCCCTCGAGGGGATTGCCGATCTCATGACCACATTCAGACTGACAAAGAAGAGGCTTAATCCGGAACTGGAGATACAGGGCATAGTCCTCACAATGTTTGACGGGAGGACAAACTTCTCGGAAGAGGTCGCCTCGGAGGTGGAGAAGTTCTTCGGAGAATCGGTCTATAAGACCAGAATTCCGCGCAACATCCGCATAGCGGAGGCGCCCAGCCACGGGGAGCCGGTCATAAAATACGACAGGCTCTCAAAGGGCAGCAGGGCATATCTGCATCTGGCGGACGAGCTGATACGGAGGGAGGAGTAATATGGCCGCAAAAAGGGGACTTGGCACAGGGCTCGGCGCGCTCTTCGGCGAGGAGGGTCAGCAGGGCTCCGGGGAGGAGGTACGGCTGGTGCCCATAGCGCGGCTTGAGCCGCGCGAGGCGCAGCCCAGGACAAATTTCGACGAGGAGAGTCTCGCCGAGCTGGCCGAGTCCATAGGCGAATACGGCCTCATACAGCCGGTGACGGTCAGGAGACTCGATTCGGGCTACTATCAGATAATAGCCGGCGAGAGGCGCTGGAGGGCCTCCAGACTGGCCGGGCTCACGGAGATACCCGTCCGGGTGGTCGAGGCGGACGACAAGCTCGCCACCGAGCTGGCCCTCGTGGAAAACCTCCAGCGCGAGGACCTGAATCCGCTCGAGGAGGCGCAGGGCTACAGGACTCTGATTGAGGAATACGGACTCACCCAGGAGGAGGCAGCAAAGCGGGTGGGAAAGTCCAGGCCCGTAGTCACCAACGCGCTCAGGCTGCTCTCCCTGGCCCCGGAGGTACAGCAGTTCGTGGAACAGGGGCTGCTCAGCGCCGGACACGCCAGGGCCCTGGCCGCGCTGCGCTCAGAGGACAAGCAGCTCGACGCCGCCCGCACGGTGATAAAAAACGGCCTCTCCGTCCGCCGCACCGAGGAGTTGGCCAAAAAGCTCAGTCTGCCCGAACCAGAGGACAGGGCCGGGGAGTATATAAAGGTTGACTACATCCGGGAGGTCTCAAAGCGGCTGGAGAGCGCGCTTGGGCGGCGGGTAAAGCTCAGCGAGGGCGCCAACAACCGCGGGAAGATCACGCTTGAGTACTACGACGCCGATGACAGGGAGGCTCTGATAGCCGCCCTCGAGGCCATGCAAAATAACAGGTGACAGGAGAATCGACATGCTGGACATAAAATTTGTGCGCGAAAACCCCGAGGCCGTCAGAGAGAATATACGGAAAAAATTTCAGGACGGCAAGCTGCCTCTGGTCGACGAGGTGATAGAGCTCGACGGGAAGCTGCGCTCCGCCATCACCGAGGCCAACGAGCTGAGGGCCTCGCGCAACGCGCTCTCCAAAAAAATAGGCGCCCTGATGGGGCAGGCGAAGAAGGACCCCTCCAAACTGGCGGAGGCCGAGGATGTCAAAGCCCAGGTGAAGGCACAGGCCGACAGGCTGGCAGAGCTGGAGGCCCTCGAGGGCGAGCTGGAGGAAAAGGTGCGCGCCATAATGCTGAGGCTGCCGCAGATGATTGACCCGAGCGTCCCCATCGGGCCCGACGACAGCTGCAACGTGGAGGTGCAGCGGTTTGGGGAGCCCGTCGTTCCAGATTTTCCCATTTCCTACCACACGGAGATAATGGAGAGCTTCGGCGGCATAGATCTCGACGCCGCGCGGCGCGTGGCGGGCAACGGCTTCTACTACCTGCTGGGGGACATAGCTCGCCTGCACGAGGCAGTGCTGGCCTATGCGCGCGACTTCATGATAGGCAAGGGCTTTACCTATGTTATACCGCCCTTCATGATACACGGGGCGGTCGTCGAGGGGGTCATGTCCTTCGCCGAGATGGACGGCATGATGTACAAGATAGAGGGGGAGGACCTCTATCTCATAGGCACGAGCGAGCATTCGATGATAGGGCGCTTCATAGACCAGATAGTCCCCGAGTCCGAGCTGCCGCTGACTCTAACCAGCTATTCCCCCTGTTTCCGCAAGGAGAAGGGGGCCCACGGCATAGAGGAGCGCGGCGTCTACCGCATACACCAGTTCGAGAAGCAGGAGATGATCGTCCTCTGCCGCCCGGAGGACAGCATGGAGTGGTCCGAAAAGCTCTGGCGCTACAGCGTGGAGCTCTTCAGGAGCCTGGACATCCCCGTGCGGCAGCTGGATTGTTGCTCCGGCGACCTGGCGGACCTCAAGGTCAAAAGCTGCGACATCGAGGCCTGGAGCCCCAGGCAGCAGAAGTATTTCGAGGTCTGCTCCTGCTCCAACCTCGGCGACGCGCAGGCCAGGCGGCTGAAGATACGCGTCCGCGGCTCGGACGGCAAGCTCTATCTGGCGCACACGCTGAACAACACCTGCGTAGCGCCCCCGCGCATGCTGATAGCCTTCCTGGAAAACAACCTGAACGAGGACGGGAGCGTGGACATCCCCGAGGTCCTCAGGCCGTACATGGGCGGCAAGGCGAAGCTGGTCCCTACCAGGTAGCCTTCCCCCAACAGCAGGGCGCCCGGACCTGAGGTCCAGGCGCCTGTTCCATATTCAATCTTATTTGCCCATGAGCTCCTTCATGGTGTCGCCGAGTATCTTGATGCCCTTCTCTATGGCCTCGTCGGAGCTGTTGGAGTAATTTATGCGCATGGTGCGCACATTGCGCTCCTCCTCATAGAAGGGGTCGCCGGGGCAGACGACCACGCCGTGCGCGGCGGCGGCCTCCATCACGTCGACGGCGGCGAGGCCCTCCGGCATGGTGGCCCAGATGAACATCCCGCCCTCCGGCTTGGTGTAGCTGACGCCCTCGGGGAAATCTTTGGCCATGCAGTCCATCATCTTGTCGGCCTTCTCGCGGTACATCTCCTTGATCTTCTCGACCTGGGCGTCGAGGTCGTTGTCGAGCAGGTACTCGGCCAGCACCATCTGCCCGAAGATGTTGGTGTGGAGGTCCATGGTGGACTTATAGGCGAGGAGCTTGCCGTACAGCTCTGCGTTCTTGCAGGCTATCCAGCCTATGCGCATGCCTGGCGCGACTATCTTGGAGAAAGTGCCCAGCTCGCAGACCTGTTCGCCGAGCATCTCGGCGAAGGTCTTGCCGCCCTCGCCGCGGAAGCGGAGCTCGCCGTAGGGGTTGTCCTCCACGACCACGAGGCCGCTCTTCCGGAAGATCTCTGCGGCCCTGTCACGGACGGCCTGGGTATAGGTGAGCCCGGTGGGGTTCTGGAAATTGGGGATGATATATATGAATTTGGGGTCGTGCTCAGCGAGCAGCCTCTCAAGTTCGTCACAGTCGATGCCGTCGTCGTTCAGGCCCACCGAGAGGACGCGGGGGTCATAGAGATGGAAGGTCTGCAGCGCGGCGAGGTAGCTGGGCTTCTCGACGACTATCTCATCGCCCGGGTCGATGAGGCAGGCGGCAATCATGTCGAGGGCCTGCTGCGAGCCGTTGGTGATTATTATCTCGTCAGGGGAGAATTCCACGCCCTGCTTGGCATAGCGGTCGGATATGAACTTGCGCAGGGGGGCGTAGCCCTCGGTGTTGCTGTACTGCAGCGCACGCACGCCGTCGCGCTCAAGGACCCTGGAAACGGCCGCTTCCATCTCCTTCACGGGGAAGGACTCGGGGTTCGGCAGGCCGCCGGCAAAGGATATAAGGGACGGGTCCCCCGCGGCCTTGAGTATGCGCGAGGTGAACTCTCCCTGGAAGTCGGGCTTGCTCATTCTTTTTGAAATCCTTGGGTTCATGTCTTCTGCCTCCAATACGAGAATATGTAAAAAATGATATCACCCGCCGCGAAAAATTACAAGTTTTTTCTGTGATTCAGCGAAATAAATTCCCGCGCGGATTTGATAATGAATTGATATGTGCCCATTATCCTCTCAGCAAGAGGTGGATATTATGAAGAGCGTATACATCCTGCTGAGCCGCTCGGGCACCGTATATTCCCACATCGTGCACTTCGTCACAGGCGGCAGCTATACCCACGCCTCCCTGGCCCTGGGGCCGGGCGCCGCGCGGATATACAGCTTCTCGCGCAAATATGCGCGCATGCCCCTGCCCTCGCCGCTGGTGCGCGAGGATGTGCCCGGCAGCTACATGGCGGGCCACCCCGACATCCCCTGCGCGCTCTACCGGCTCGCTGTAACGGATGAACAGTATGACAAAATCACACAAAAGGTTGAAGACATGCTGTGTGACGGGGTAAAATACAGATATTCTCTTCTGGGCAGCGCCCTGTGCGCTCTGGACATAGCGCATGAGAGGAGTTATCATTATTTCTGCTCCCAGTTCGTGGCCTCCGTGCTCGCGGAGAGCGGCGCACTCTCGCTGCCCAAACAGGCCTCGCTCATGCGGCCTGCGGATTTCCAGCGCGTCAGGGAACTGGAGCTTGTCTATACCGGGCCCGTGGGCGGGGCGCCGGGGACAGAGGACATATTTGAAGGGAGAGAGGCCTGTGGCCTTCCGGGAAAAGCAGGAGCTTTCTGAGCGCGGCAAGAAGATAATAGCCGCCTCCGCCATAGCCGTATTCATATTGCTGACTCTGGCCGTGGCCTGGTTTGTGGGGCGCCCGCTGCTGAGATTTGTCTCCGAGCCCGATCGCTTCCGCGCCTGGGTGGACGACGGCGGGCTTATCAGCTACGTATACTTCCTGGGCATACAGATTCTGCAGGTATTCGTGGCGATTATTCCCGGCGAGCCCATAGAGCTGGGCGCCGGCTACGCCTTCGGCGCGCTCGAGGGGACCCTGCTGTGCCTGGGCGGCTCGGTTGCGGGCAGCATGATCATTTACTTCTTTGTCCGCAGATTTGGGGTAAAGGCCGTGGAGATATTCTTCTCCCGGGAGAAGATACACTCCCTGCGCTTTCTCAAGAACGCCAAGCGGCGCGACATACTGGTGTTCCTGCTCATGCTCATCCCCGGGACGCCCAAGGATCTGCTCAGCTACTTCGTCCCACTGACCGGCATGGGGCCCTGGACCTGGCTCCTCATCACCAGCGTGGCGAGGCTGCCGTCCATAATCACATCCACGGTGGGCGGGGACGCGCTGGGGGTGCAGAACTACGTGTTCGCCGTCATCGCCCTGGGCATTACCGCCGCGATAAGCGCCATCGGGCTGCTGATATACAAGCAGATATGCAAAAAACACGACAGGGAGGAGGCCGGAAGGCAAAATGGCGGAGAGAATACTGATAGTTGACGACGAACACGACATAGTCTCCATGCTCGACAGCTATTTCTCGCGCAGGGGCTACCTGGTGTCCAGGGCATACTCTGGCGCGGAGGCCGTGCGCCAGGCCGAAAAGCGGCCGGACGCCATACTGCTCGACGTCAGCATGCCCGACATGGACGGGCTGGAGGTCTGCCGGAAAATCCGGGAATACGTCTCCTGCCCCATCATATTCCTCACGGCCAGAGTCGAGGACGCGGACAAGATAAAGGGTTTTGCCGCCGGCGGGGACGACTACGTGGTGAAGCCCTTCTCCATCGACGAGCTGGGCGCCCGCGTGGCCGCGCATCTCAGGCGCGAAAAGCGGCATGCCGCCGCCGCGGAGCTGCGCTTCGACGGCGACCTGGTGATAAACTACTCTGACCGCAGCGCCACCCTGGCCGGGCAGGAGCTCGGCCTGGCGCGCAAGGAATTCGAGATAGTGGAATTCCTCTCCCAAAACCCCGGAATGGTGTTCGACAAGGAGCGCATCTACGAGGGCGTCTGGGGCATAGACGGCGAGGGCGACAGCTCGGTAGTGGCCGAGCACATCCGCCGCATCCGCGCAAAGCTCGCGGCGGCCGGCGCGCAGAGGCAGTATATCGAGACCGTCTGGGGCGTGGGCTATAAATGGGCAAAATAAGGAGTCGCCTGAGCCTGGCCCGCTCGCGGGCCAGACAGCGGCGGGCCACGGCCCGCCGTCGCTGGCACAACATGTCCCTGCGCACGGCTTTCGTGTGGTATGTGCTCATAGCCGCCGTGATAGCCACCGTTGTCTGCTCGGTGCTCATAAACGCGCTGGATGAGTACCGGGTGGGACTCTACTACAAGTATCAGGACCAGGCCCGGCAAATCTCCGTCCCGGAGGACGGGCGGCACAGCGTCTATGTCACCACCGACGGCAGCGAGGCCTACATCATCTATGACGGGGACGACAACATCGTCGACCGGGGAGAGGTGCCCTACGGCGAGGGCCACATAGAGATAGGCATAGGCGGCGACGGGGCGTATTACTCCCTCTACATCGTCCCCGAATACTCCTCCTCCGACCAGTTTATGAACCGCATGTTAGCCGTTTTACAGGTCGCTGCCCTCCCCGTGTGCTATCTCGGCGCGCTGATAATCTGCGCCGTGCTGTTCTGGCGCTGGCGGCTGCGCGGGCCGATAGTGCAGCTCGACCGCGCGAGCGCGCGCATTGCCGACAACGACCTGGATTTCAGCCTTGAGGCCCCTCGCGAGGACGAACTCGGCAGGCTGATAGAGTCGTTTGAGACCATGCGCGCCTCCCTCGACGCCAACTCCCGCGAGATGTGGGCCCGGATGGACGAGCGGAGGAAGATAAACGCCGCCTTCGCCCATGACCTGCGCACCCCGCTGACTGTGCTGAAGGGGCGCGCCGCCATGCTGGCCGAGGAGCTGCCCTCGGGCGAGCTCGGCGGGGAGGAGGCCGCCGCCGAGGTGCGCGTGATGCAAAAGCACATCTCGCGGCTGGAGAAATACGTGGACGCAATGGCGCGCCTGCAGCGTTTCGAGGACGTGGAGCCGCGGCGCGCGGACACCGACGTCCCCGCCCTGGGCGCCGAGCTGGAGGACACGGCGCGCATCATCTGTTCCGGGCGGGAGGTCGCGCTGGAGTCCGCCGGCGAGCCCTGCGTGTCCGTGGACACCGAAATCGTGCTGCAGGTGTGCGAGAACATCCTCTCAAACGCCTCCAGGTACGCCAGGGAGCGAGTGGGGCTCTCCCTGCTCGCGGGCGGCGGAATGCTCACGGTCTCCGTGGAGGACGACGGGCCCGGCTTCGCCCCGGAGGCCCTGGCACGGGCTTCCGCCCCCTTCTACAAGGGGCGGGAGAGCGGGCCGGAGCACCTGGGCCTCGGGCTGAACATATGCGACATACTCTGCCGCCGCCACGGCGGCTCGCTCACCATAGCGAACACGGGCCATGGAGCGCGCGTGACGGCGCGCTTCGGGCAGTAGGCGGCGGGAGACCCGGGCCGCCGCGCGGATGAGTCCCGGGCCCGCGAAAAAAGGGGAGGCGCAGCCTCCCCTTTAAAATTTACATTTTCGCAAAATTTATGATGCAACTTTGATGTATTCGCGGTGTATCCTGTCGGCAGAAAGCCAAACAGGAGGGATCCGGATGAAAAGACTCACAGCCCTGCTCGCCGCCATCGCGCTGACGCTCAGCCTCTCCGCCTGCGGAGGAGGGGGCGTGAGCCAGAGCCAGCAGACCGTGCGCGGCAGCGCGCTCAGGATGCCGCGCACCGTCGTCTCCGTCTGAACTCAGCCCAGCTCCGCCATGAGTGCGGACAGGGCCTCGTGAAAGCGGCCCACATGCAGCCCGTCCAGCAGGCGGTGGTTGAGCTCAAGGCTGATGTTCAGCCTGACTCTGCCGGCCTCCTCCACATACCGGCCCCAGGACACGCGGGGCACTGAGTCGTCCGGGTCCAGGTTGCGCTCATTCGTCATGGCGGTGAGCTCAACCCAGGGCAGGCAGGAGAAATATATCAGCTCGTCCGTCTCGGCCGCGCTGCGTATAAAGCAGTCCTGGCTCAGGCTCGCTGCGCGCGCTTCCCGGCAGAAATCCTCCAGGGAGCCGCCGCAGGGCATGGTGACGATGTGGAAGAGGTCGGCACCCGGCTTCAAATCCGTAAAGCTGGGCATGCGTCCTCCGAGCAGATGCACCTCTCCGTCCCTTATCGCGTAGTTGAACGCCTCCACGCTGTTCATGGCGCGGGTGCACAGATAGACCAGCGAGTAGTAAAACGAGAGGCTGTGCTCCTTTGTGAAGCGGCGAAGGGCCGTCACGTCCTCCGTGTATGTGACCATGTAAAAGGGGTTGCTCATGCCGGAAAAGAAGTCAAATATCTCGCGCCGGCCCCAGCTGTCCATGTCAATTCTCATTTTTCCATACTCCTTCCCCAATAACGCAGCGGCCCCCTCCAGCCGGAGGGGGCCAAAACTCTGTGCTCAGATCTGCTTGTTGGCGTTTATCTTTACGCCGGGGCCCATGGTGGAGGCGGTGACGCAGCTCCTGATGTACTGGCCCTTGGCCGCCGCGGGCTTGGCGCGGACGATGGCGCCGATGAGGGTGTTGTAGTTCTCAACGAGCTTCTCAGCGCCGAAGCTGACCTTGCCAA
>CALWYN010000051.1 GCA_944385755.1 uncultured Oscillospiraceae bacterium | reverse complement strand
AAATGCCCCCGGGGAGTCCCGCCGGGCGCCGCCCGGCGGCTCATACACCCCTGAGCTTATTGAAAAACTCGCTCAGCACCGCCGCGCACTCGTCCGCGAGCACCCCTCCGTAGACCGCCGGGCGGTGCCCGTACCTCTCCTCAAAGAGGTTTATCACGCTGCCGACTGAGCCGGAATTAGGCTCCCTGGCCCCGAACACCACGGTCGATATGCGCGAATTTATTATCGCCCCTGCGCACATGGGGCAGGGCTCCAGCGTGACGAAGAGGGCGCAGCCGCTGAGGTTCCAGCCGCCACGGGCGGCGCAGGCCGCCCTGATCGCCTCGATCTCGGCGTGGGCGCAGGCGTCGCGGTTTTCCTCGCGCCTGTTGCGTCCCCTCCCTATTATCTCCCCGCGCCCGTCGGCCACGATGCAGCCAACCGGCACCTCGCCGGCTCTGGCCGCCTCACGCGCGAGCGCGAGCGCCTCGCGCATATACGCTTCAAAGTCCATAGTCCTCAGCCTCCCGCGCCCATGTTCTCACGGCGCGGCGGAAATGTCAACAAACGGAGGTCAAAATGTCTCTGCTCTACACTCTGGAGGGCATACGCACGCCCTTCCTCGACGCGCTCTTCGGCGCACTCACCTACCTCGGCGACGAGATGGTCTATATGGCCCTCGCCGTGGTGGTCTACTGGTGCTTCAGCAAGGGCCTCGGCTACTACATCCTCACAAGCGGCTTCGTGGGGACGCTGGCAAACCAGTTTCTGAAGATAACCTGCCGCATCCCGCGCCCCTGGGTGCTCGACCCGGAGTTCCGGATAGTCGAGAGCGCGCGCGAGGCCGCGACGGGCTACTCCTTCCCCAGCGGCCACACCCAGAACGCCTTCGCCTCCTTCGGCAGCCTGGCCGCCTGGACGCGGAAGGGCTGGCTCAGGGCCCTCTCCATCGTGGCGATAGTGCTGGTGGCCTTCTCCCGCATGTACCTCGGCGTGCATACCCCGCTCGACGTGGGGGTCGCCTGCGCCATGGGCCTCGTGCTCACTCTCGCGCTCTATCCGCTCTTCCGCGGGATAGAGGAGCGCCCCCGCCGCATGTACGCCCTGCTCGGCGGCATGATAGCCCTCTGCGTGGCCTATCTGCTCTACGTCGAGCTCTGGCCCTTCCCCGCGGACGTGGACGCCGAAAACCTCGCCTCCGCGCGCGAGAACGGCTATAAGCTGCTCGGCGCGGCCTGCGGCATGCTGCTCTCCTTCTGGCTGGACAGGAAATATATCCGTTTCGACGTCCGCGCCCCGCTGGCCGGGCAGATTCTCAAGTGCGTCCTGGGGCTCGCCATAGTGCTCGCTATAAGGGCCGGACTCAAAGCGCCCCTCGCCGCGCTCCTCGGCGGAGCCGGCGCCGCCGACGCGGCCAGGTACTTCCTGGTGGTCCTCTTTGCGGCCGGTATCTGGCCGATGACCTTCCGTCTTTTCGCCTCTCTCGGCTCTTCCGGGAGACGTTCCGCAAATTAGCGAACGAAAATTTTTGCAATCTTCTTCATAAAAAGTTCATTTTGGGGCTTGTAATGGGTTAAAACAAGGCGTATAATGGGCTCAAGTGAATCTTGCGTCGTTAAAAAATTCATTTCAAGGAGGACACCCCATGAAAAAGCGTCTTGCAGCCATCCTGCTCTGCGCCGCGATGCTCCTCGCGCTGGCCGCCTGCGGCTCCGGCGGAGAGAGCCTCACCTTCGGCACCGGCGGCGACTCCGGTACTTACTACGCCTACGGCGGCACCCTCGCCGGCTATGTCACCGAGAACACGGACACCACGGTCACGGCCGTCACCTCGAACGGCTCCCAGACCAACATAGAGGACATAGCCTCCGGCGACATTCAGCTCGGCTTCGTCCAGTCCGACGTCATGAGTTACGCCTATGCCGGCACCCGCCTCTTCCTCGATGAGGAGGGCAATTCCGCGCCCGTCACCAACTTCTCCGTCGTCGCGGCGCTCTACATGGAGCAGGTCCAGATAGTCACGCTCAACCCTGACATCAAAACCGTCGCCGACCTCGCCGGCAGGACCGTCTCCATCGGCGCCATCGGCTCCGGCGTCTACTTCAACGCCCTCGACGTCCTCGGCGCCTACGGCCTGACCGAGGAGGACATAAACCCGCAGTACCAGGACTTCGCCACCAGCGTTGACAGCCTGAAGGACGGCAAGATCGACGCCGCTTTCATCGTCGCCGGCGCCCCCACCACGGCCGTCGTCGACCTCGCCAGCGGCAACGACGTCTATCTCGTCGGCCTCGACCAGGAGCACATAGACGCCCTCATCGAGACCAGCCCCTACTACAGCGCCAACACCATCACCGCCGACGTCTACGGCACCCCGGAGGACTGCACCACTGTCGCAATCGCCGCGGTGGTCATCGCCGGCAACGACGTGAGCGAGGACGCGGTTTACAATTTCGTCTCCACCATCTTTGAGAACAAGGGCAGCCTCGGCCACGCCAAGGAGTCCGAGCTCGATCTCGATTTCGCAACCTCCATCACCGATGTTCCCTACCACCCGGGCGCCGCAAGGTATTTTGCGGAAAAGGGCATAGAGGTCCCCACCGCGTGAGTAGGAAAGCGCATAAATAATAAAAGGCTGGCTCTGCGGCGCCCGTTGCCGGGCGCCGCAGAGCACACAAGAGGAGGTTGGAAATGTCTGAAGAGAAGAAGAGCAAGAAAAAACTGAGCATCGACATCCCCACCGAGGATGTCGTGGAGGAGATCCGCGAGCCGCACTACGAGGCCGCGCATGTACACGACTTTGACGGCGCGAGTTTTGACGTGAATGACGACATTGACGTCGACGTGGGAACCATGGAGGACGTCGAGGCCGTCATGCGCAAATATGACAAGGAGTCCAACACGCGCATCTGGACCGGCTGGCCCAAATTCATCATTGACATAATAATGGCGGCCTTCTCCGCCTACTGCATCTGGTCCACGCTGTTCTCCAACGCCGGCGTGGAGGTCCGGCTCACCATCTT
The DNA here is from genome assembly GCA_944385755.1 of uncultured Oscillospiraceae bacterium. Taxonomy (GTDB): domain Bacteria; phylum Bacillota; class Clostridia; order Oscillospirales; family Oscillospiraceae; genus Scatomorpha. Next base: position 22,571 of record CALWYN010000051.1, on the reverse strand, counting down.
CATGGGCTGCATCATCATCCTGGGCTTCATAACCTACCCGGTGAGCAAAAAGCACGTCCGCCCCAATAGCCTGCCATGGTATGATATCATTATCATGCTGGTGGGAGCGGCCGCTTTCTTTTTCTATGCCGCCACATATGACACCTTTGCCCAGACGATACGCAGCGCCTCGTCGATGACGTCGATGCACTCGATCATAGGTCTGATAGGAATGCTCGCGGTCGTCGAGCTCTGCCGCCGCTGCGTCGGGTTGCCGATACTCTGTGTCGCCGGCGTCCTGATAATCTATACCTTTGCCGCCGGCATCTCCTTTGACCGCTTTATCTATACCATCTTCTACAGCGTAAACGGCATACTCTCCACACCCATAAACGTCTGCGCCAAGTTCATAGTCGTGTTCGTCATCTTCGGTGCATTCCTGGAGAGGACGGGCATAGCGAACTTCTTCATAGACCTAGCGAACTGCGTCGCCGGCTCGGCCTCCGGCGGCCCGGCCAAGGTCGCGGTCATCGCCTCCGCCCTCGAGGGCATGGCCTCCGGCTCCTCCGTCGCCAACACTGTCGGTTCGGGCAGCGTCACCATCCCCATGATGAAAAAGACCGGCTACAGGGCCGAATTCGCCGGCGCGGTCGAGGCCGCCGCCTCCACAGGCGGGCAGATAATGCCGCCCATCATGGGCGCCGCGGCCTTCCTCATGGCTGAGTTCCTCGGAGTCAGCTACGGCGAAGTCGCCACCCGCGCGATACTGCCCGCCGTTCTCTACTTCCTCGGCATCTTCATCGCGGTGCACCTCGAGGCCAAGAAGAGCGGCCTGAAGGGCATCCCCCGCAGCGAGCTGCCCCGCGTGGGCTCCCTGATGAAGGACATCTACCTGCTGGCCCCCATTGTGGTGCTCGTCGTGCTGGTCGGCACCAACACCAGGACCATCCAGTTCTCCGCCGCGGTGTCCATCCTGGTCGCCATATTCGTCAGCCTCTTCAAGAAGGATACGCGCATAACGCCCAGAAAACTGCTCGATGCCCTCGCCGGCGGCGCCCGCGGCTCCATCACCGTCGCCGTGGCCTGCGCGGTCGCCGGAATCATCGCCGGCTGCATAAACGTCACCGGCCTCGGCTCCCAGCTGATAGGCGCCGTCGTGCGCCTCTCCGGCGGCAGCCAGATAGTCGGCCTCGTGCTCACTATGCTCTGCTGCATCGTCCTCGGCATGGGTGTGCCCACCACCGCCAACTACTGCATCATGGCCACAACCTGCGCGCCGATACTCACCCGTCTCGGCGTGAATGATGTCGCGGCACACTTCTTTGTGTTCTATTTCGGCATAGTTGCCGACATCACCCCGCCCGTGGCCCTGGCGGCCTATGCCGGCAGCGCCATTGCCAAGAGCAACCCGATGAAGACGGGCATTCAGGCCACAAAGCTTGCGATAGGCGCGTTCATAGTGCCATATATATTCGCGCTGAACCCGCAGATGTTGTTCATAGATGCAACCGTCCCGGACATCATCCTCATCTGCATCACCTCGGTCATCGGCATGTTCGGCGTGGCAGTGGCCATAAACGGCTTCCTGTATGTAAAGCTGCCCGCGTATATGCGGGTCGCGTATCTGGTCGGCGGACTGCTGCTGCTCTACCCCGGCATTGTCACGGACCTCATAGGCCTTGCGATAATCCTCGCACTGACATTCCTGGCGCGCGGCATCCGCGCGAGACGCGCTACCGCTTAAACAACACCCCCGCCTCCAAGAGGCGGGGGTATTTTATCTCAATTTCAAATCCCCGAATTCAGGATATTCTTCACTATTTTGCCGTCCTGTACTACGAGCTTTATGTTACCTATCCGCGTGATGGTGCCGATGTCCAGGAGCGGGTTGCCGGCGCAGACGGTTATATCCGCCAGCTTTCCCGGCTCAATTGTCCCCAGCTCGTCCGCCTTTGCCGTTATCTCCGCGCCGGTCCTTGTGGCGGCAATTATCGCCTCCATGGGGGACATGCCGATTTCGGACAAATGCCTGAACTCTTCCAGCGCCCGCTCTCCATAGGGGGCTATCTCCGGATCTGAGAGCAAATCCGACCCGAATCCTATCTTTATTCCGGCTTTGTAGGCCTTTTCTATTGACCTCCGGTGAATATCTCTGGCCCATTTCGCCTTCTCCAGCACGGCCCCCGGAAGGAGCTCGGGTCTCCTCAGATAGCATTCGAGGACAGTAAATGTGGGGATTATCCACGCCCCGTTTCTGAGGAAGAGTTCGACAGCCTCGTCATCAAGTTCAAAGACGTGTTCGATTGATTTTACACCGCATCTCAGCGCCGACTTAATCCCCGGGAGCGTCTGGGCATGTGAGGCCACATATGTGCCGTGCATATCCGCCTCCTCCACCGCAGCCAGAATCTCGCTGTCGGAAAACTGTCTGTGAGTTGGCGAATCCCCCTGGGAGGTCACTCCGCCGGTGGTCATTATCTTTATGAAATCAGCGCCATCTCTGAACTGCGTGCGGCAGGCGCGCCGCATCTCGTCTACGCCGTCCACCAGTATTGCGACCTCATTGCGGACGTTAAACTCGGGTGGAAATTTCTGATAGTTGTCCGCATGTCCTCCGGTCTGAGTTATCGTGCGCCCCGCGGCCGTGATCCTGGGGCCTCTGACCAGGCCCTTTTTTATCGGTTCCCTGAGATGACTCCCAAATCCTCCGCACTCGCGCACGGAAGTAAAGCCCGCCTCCAGCATCCTCTCCATATCGTAGACGGCCTGGCAGGTTTTTTCGTAGACGGTGAGAGAGTAGGTCTTTTCGAGATTCGCCGAACCGAGGCAACCGATGTGGACGTGCTGGTCTATAAAGCCGGGCATAATGGTCCCGTCCCCCACGTCTATTACCTGTGTCCCCTCGGCCGGAATATATTCTCCGGCTGAGCACACCGCGGCTATTCTGTTGCCGTCTATCACTACTGTTCCTTTTTCCAGAGGCGCCGCTCCGGTGGCGTCTATCACTCTGCCCTTTATGGCAAGCACCTTCTCATTCCCCCTTTCTGATAACTTCGATTCTGCCGCTGTCGCCGTCCATCCTGACATAGTCCCCCGTCCTTATAAGCTGGCAGGGGTCGCCGTTTAAATCGCTCACCGCGGGCACTTTCAGCACGGCTATGGCCACACCCGCCCTTGAATCGACCTTCGTAAAGACCCATCCCGCCGGCTTAAAACCGGATACCATGGCGGAGTTAAAATGGCATGACCAGCCGTTGGAGCCTTTACTGCACGGCAGCACAAGTATTTTCCCGTCTATGCTCCGGCCCCACTGTGAATGGCCGTGTTCTATTATCCGGCCCGTGACGTCACTTATTCCGGCCCAGCCCTGTATGCTCTCAGGGCAGACCAGAGCCTCTCCCTCGGCCCTGCCGCCGAACGCTCCTCTGCCCTGCAATTCAAATGTCATAGCGCATCTCCTCTCTCCACTCCCCGGAGACGGCTGCTTCGATGCAGCGCCGCATATCCGAATAGTAGACCGGTGCGGATGTCTCGGACCTGAGATAATGGGCCTGCTTTGCCCCATCGGCGGCAATTCCCTCAGCGTGCCCATAACAGCGTTTTCCTATGACCAGCGGGCAGCCGCTGGTCATCAGCATACCGCCGGCCTGCTCAATCCAATCCGTATACCCGTTCTGACTGGCCATCTCTCTCGTGGAAAAATCCGTCCAGATTATCAGCTCCACGCCTTTGTGCACGCGCTTTCCCCGCAGGTACATCGCGGCCTCACGGACCTCCTGCAGATTATAGTGCGGGCACCCCAGGGTAACATAGTCAATTTTTCCGGTGTCCGGGCAGCACAGCATGTCATATGATTGCCGGCAGGCCTCGCGGTCAACTGTCAGGCGGTGTTCCGGCTGTCCCCCGCCAAGGGCCTGTTCCAGAGTATTTGCCTCCGGCGTCACGCCCACGATATGGCATATCTCCGCCCCGCTGGTCGTCGCCATGGCCGCGAAGCACTGCTTCAGCCGGATAATGTCCGGCCTTTTGAATTTTCCCTCCAAAACGGGCCGGCCATGGGGCGGCAGCAGGCGCCCTACGGTATAGCCTATCAGGTCCCAGTCCACCGCCGTCTCTGAAGGGCACTCTATCTGAACAACAGTGTTTCCCAGACGGCCCTCGTCCGTGTGACAGCCCCATTTCGGCGTCCTACCGCAGACTGCGCTCCATACAGCGGCCTCCAGCCCGTCGGAATTGCCCCTTGCCCCAAATACAGAATTGCACATGAGGACATTGCTGGACTCAGTGGTGACAAAGTGTTCGCCCTTTATGGGTATCCAGCCTGTGAAATACGGGGTACAGCTGCCTGCGATTGAAACACCGGCCTCCTTTGTAGCTTCCAGATATCTTTTGTTTTTCTCAAAGAACTCTCTGGAGAGATGCAATTCCTTATACCGGTACTGGTCGCACGGCGCGGCACAGGTCTGGCTGAAGCATCCACTGTCAAAACTCACAAGCGGAATTGTCTCGTCGCTGCACATGTACATCTTCGAGAAAATCTTCTCATAGTTGTCCGTTTTCAGGACATCGAGATATTCATGAGCCCCCATAAACAGCGTGGCCTTTGAAACTTCGCAGAGCTCGTCCGCCCCCAGGGCCACGGCATAGGCGACTATGTTCTCCATGGCCTTTTGCCGCAGGGGCCCGTGGGCGCCGCTTAGCATCTCCGCCTCATATTCGGTCAGCTTAACCAAGCCGTCTCTCCTCCCCAATAGCTACGGTGTTTTTCTTTATTATACCGTCCTGCATGACCAGCCGTATATTTGCGGCATCCGCAAGTATGGAGATATCGCGCAGCGGGTCTCCATCCACCAGAACTATGTCCGCAATTTTACCCGCTTCCAGCGTTCCAACCTCCGCGCTCTTTTTTATCAGATGGGCGCCGTTTTTCGTACCGGCCACTATGGCCTCCATAGGCGTCAGACCCGCCTCCACCAGCGATACAAACTCCATTCCCTGTTTTCCGAATGCCGTGGCCTCGGAATCTCCCCCCAGGAAATCCGTGCCAAGAACTATTCTTATTCCCGCCTCTCTGGCCATTCTCACAGACTCCACGTGCCGTTCGGCCGCAAGGCGCCCCTTCCTGTAGGCATACGGCGGAACCTCGTCCGGGTTTGCGAGTATCAGCCTGAGTATGGACACGGTGGGGTCATAAGTTACATCGTTTTTCACCATGAGCTCAACACACTCCTCGTCCAGGAATATGCCGTGCTCAATGCTCTTGACTCCCGCCCGCAGCGCCTTCAGAATCCCTTTGGTCCCCTGTGAGTGCGTGGCAACATATGTATTGTGCCGTTCCGCCTCCTCCACCATGGCCCTGAGCTCCTCCAGGGAGAACTCACTTGTATCCGGCTCGTCGCCATAGGACATTATGCCCCCGGTGGAACAGCTCTTTATGAAATCCGCCCCTTCCCGAAACATCAGCCTGGCCCCTTTGAGGCACTCGTCCACCCCGTCCACCAGATACGCTATTGTATTGTGCTCCTGTACATATTTCAGGGGTATCAAACTGCAGGTGTCCCCGTGTCCGCTCGTGCTGGACAGCAGCCGGGACGAGACAAAGAGTTTGGGCCCGGGTATGCTCCCCCTGGCTATCGCCCTCTTCAGGTAGGGTCCGAACTCACACATCTCTCTGGCCGAGGTAAATCCGGCCTCAAGCAGTTTCTTCGCGTCCCCTACCGCCTCGAGCAGCATGTCGTACTTGGGTCTCAGAAACAACTTTTCCGGCATCATGCCAATGCTCGTGAGGTGCGTATGGCAGTCGATAAAGCCCGGCATTATCGTGGCATCGGGCATGGATATCTCAGTCAGCCGGGCATCCGTGCGGAATTCGCCTTCCCGGCAAACCGCGCTTATCCGCCCATTTTCCACGGCCACCACGCCGCGCTCAATTGGTTTTCCGCCGTTTCCGTCGATAATACGGCCTTTAAAAACATATCCTCCCATGTCATTTCTCCAGCTTTGTCCTGACATAGTGGTCTATGTGCTGTTTGAGCAGCTCCAGGGGCAGCGCACCCCACTCCAGCACAACCGTGTGGTACTCCCGTATATCGAAGGCCTCCCCCAGCTTTTTCTGTGCCTCTCTGCGGTACTCCTGCATTTTCACACTGCCCAGCTTATAGGCGAGCGCAAAGGCCGGCATGCCTTCTGCAATCCTCATCAGCTGCCGCTTCAGCGCATCCCCGGGATAATCCGGCAGATACGGCCGCATGAACTCGCACATCTCTTCAACGGGAATCTTCATGGAATTCAGTCCGGCATCTATTGTCAGGAAGTTGGTTATGTACAGATCCATCTCGAGCCGTCCGTACTCCGACAGCGGACTGGAGTACAGGCCTATCTCGCCGGCAAACGCAGCGGCATACTCTGCCCAGCCCTCGTTGTACGCAGTCGCCTGCACGGCCCTGCACAGCGGGTGCAGGTCTTTAAGCTCCTGGACGACGCTGAATTGATAATGGTGCCCGGGAATCAGCTCGTGGTAGGACAGCGACTCGGTCTTGAGCGGATTTTTCTTTCTCATATTCAGCCCGTTGTAGTGATATTCTCCCCGTTTTATTTCCTGGGTCGGGGAGGCGGGGGTGTATATGCCATTCGCGTAATACGGCTCGAGCTCCGGGGATACCCGGACTGCGGCACAGGGCGTATCAGTGTGAATGCCAAAGTACCTGTCCATTAGCGGCCTCATTTTTTCGACGCAGCCGTTCAGCCGCCGCCCGAACTCCTCCGGTGTGTCCATAACCCAATCGGGGTCCCGCATTATTGCCTCGGAGAACTCCTCACGGCTGCAGTCATATCCCTGTCCGCGCCTTATTGCAGCCATACGGGCCTCAATGTCCTCGCGCAGCCTGCGCCCCAGTTCAAACACCTCTTCCCCGCTCAGGCCCAGTGTCGTTTTCTGCCTGATGCAGCTGTTGTAATACTCCGCACCGTCCGGATACTGCCACAGGCCGACCTCCTCCGGGGCTGCAGAATAGTATTCTCCGCCTAGGAATTCAACCAGTTCGCGGCAGCCCTCCGACATCCTGCGCACGGCCTCCTCGGCTCTGGCTCTGTAGGGAGCGATGTCGAAGCTCCCATTCCCCTCTAAAATATACGGGCTGCTTTTGACGTCGTCGTACACGAATTTTTCAAAGGCCCCCACAGATATTCTCACCAGGGGCTTCGCCATCAGAATTCCCCGCCTGAACTGTTCCCTCGCCTTGGCCAGCATATCTATGGCCAGCTTGGCGCAGCCCTCGAGCAGTCTGGCCTTTAACATTGCGTACTCCTCGGTCTCACAGCGGATCGCCCGTATATCCGGCAGATACAGCGTCAACAGGTTGAAAAAGGGCTCGTAGTCAAATTTGTTCCAGTAAAACCTGTGCTCCTCTATCGGCCCCTCGGCGTTGAAGCGCACAATCCCCAGCAGCATCTCGTCGTCGTGCCCTACGCCCCCCGCCAGCATTTCGTCACATTCGGCAATAAGTTCGCGGCAGGCCGCCGCCCTTTTCCCGGCCGCTTCATAGCTTATGTCCGGCATCTCGGCGTTAAGCAGGGGAGCGAACCCCTTCAAGGCCGCCCCTATGTCCCTGCCCAGCAGCAGTTCGAACGCTCTGTCCGCTATCTCGTTTGCCCTCCGGCTTATGTTCTTTCCCATGTCTGCCTCCTGAATTACATGCTCTTCCGTCCGTGCCCGTCTGATCAGTCCCATTTCAACTCCCCGGCGTTGACCCGCGCGCAGGAAGTCATATGTCCGCCGCCCATATCTCTGAGTTCACAGCCTGCTTCGGCGCAAGCCGCCGTCGCGTAGTTGCACCGCTTGGCAAACCGGCAGCCCGGAGCCGGGTTTATTGGGGAAGTTATCTCGCCTTTCAGTATCTCGCGCTTTTTGTTCCTCGCTTTGGGCGACGGCACCAGTATCGCCGATAGCAGGGCTCTTGTGTAAGGGTGCAGAGGTCTTTCAAAAAGCTCCTCCGTCCTGCACTTTTCCACAATCTGTCCCAAATACATGACGGCTATCTCATTTGAAATGTGCTTGACCACCGAGAGATTGTGCGTGACAAAAATGTATGTCAGGTCCAGCTGCTCCTGCAGGTCCTGCAGAAGATTGAGTATCTGTGCCTGTATGGACACGTCAAGCGCACTCACGGGCTCGTCACACACTATGAACCGCGGCCTGACGGAGAGCGCGCGGGCAATGCCTATACGCTGCCTTCTCCCTCCATCCAATTCATGCGGGTACGCGGACGCCAGTCTGTGGTCCAGCCCCACCATCTCCATGTAATGTAGCACCAGCTCGTGCAATTCCCGCTTGGACGAGGCCAATTTGTTCACTATAAGGGGTTCAGCTATTGACTGGCTCACCGTCAGCCTCGGGTTTATAGACGAATACGGGTCCTGAAATATGAACTGCATGTTCCTACGCATGGACTTGAACTGTGATTTGGGCACTTCAAGAATGTTGCTCCCCTCAAAGTATATCTCGCCCGATGTGGGCTCAATGAGCCTCAGTATGGTCCTGCCTATCGTCGATTTCCCGCAGCCAGACTCCCCAACCAGCCCCAGCGTCTGCCCTTTGCAGATTGACAGGCTCACGTCGTCAACCGCATGCAGCATTCCATGCGGCGTCGGGAAATACTTCTTCAGATTACGCACATCCAGGATAATATCGTCCATATCATGCGCCCTCCTTATCTGCGCCGAACAGGTGGCATGCCACCGTGTGTCCGCCCTCGTCAAAATCCGGAGGACTCTGGTGCCTGCATACCTCCATGCACTTTGTGCACCGCGGATGAAAACTGCAGCCCTGGGGCAGCTCCGCCGGATTGGGCATGAGGCCCTCTATGGGAATAAGTCTGTGTGTCTTGCCTTCCAGGCTGGGGATGGCGTTGAACAGCCCAATCGTATATGGATGCAGGGGCGATTCGAATATCTGATCCACAGAGCCATACTCAATTATCCGGCCGGCATACATAACGGCCACCGAGTCGCACATGGCGGCAACCACCCCGAGATCGTGGGTGATTAGCAGCATGGATGTATTCAGTCTTGTCTTCAGGTCCTCCATCATCTCAAGCACCTGTGCCTGTATGGTGACATCGAGGGCCGTCGTCGGCTCGTCGGCAATCAGCAGCGTGGGGTTGCAGGCAAGCGCGATGGCAATCACGACCCGCTGCCTCATTCCGCCGGAGAACTGATGCGGATACTCCTCTTTCCGCTCGGCCGGTATGCCCACCATCTCCAGGAGCGCGTCAACCTTGTCCGATATTTCCTTTTTGTCCCTGCCCTCGCTGTGCAGCTCCAGCATCTCCGCCACCTGGTCGCCTATGGTCATGACGGGGTTGAGGCTTGTCATTGGGTCCTGGAATATCATGGCGATCTCATCTCCGCGCACCGAGCGCATCTCTCTGGCAGAGGCGTCGAGTATGCTCTGACCGGCAAACACTATGCTCCCACCCGCAATTCTGCCTATCTTTTTGGGCAGCAGCTGCATGATGGACAGCGCCAGAGTGGTCTTTCCGGCGCCTGTTTCCCCAACCACCCCGAGGGTCTCCCCCTTATTCAGGACCAGGCTGAGCCCGTTTACCGCCCTGACAGTTGAGCCCATGGTGAGGTACTGCACCTCCAGGTCTCTTATTTCAAGAAGTCTCTCGCTCATATAAGGCCCTCATTTCATTTTGGGATCCAGGGCGTCACGCAGCCCGTCCCCAAACAGATTGACAGACAATACAGTTATGAGTATGGCCGCCCCGGGGAGCAGCAGAAGGGCTGGATGATCAGTAAAGTAGTTCCTGGCGTTGGACAGCATAGTTCCCCACTCCGGAGTGGGAGGCTGCACCCCGAGCCCGATAAAGCTGAGGCCGGCGGAGGCCAGTATCATGCTCCCCAGGGACAGAGTGGCATTGACAATGGTCAGACTTACGATGTTGGGGAAGATATGCTTGTACATGATCCTCAGGTCTCCGGTGCCCACGGCGCGGGCAGATTCTATGAACTCCTCGCCCCTCAATCTCAAAACCATGGACCTGGTAAACCGTGCGGTAGAGGGAACTCCCGAGATTGAAAGGGCTATTATCAGGTTTGTGACGCTGGGCCCCAGTGCCGCGACAATGGTTATGGCCATAAGCAGGGCCGGTATCGCCATGAACATGTCGCAGATGCGCATCAGTACGCTGTCCAGCTTGCCTCCGAAATATCCGGCTACAAAACCTATGACCAGTCCGGGGATTGTGCCCAGCACGGTCACAGAGAGGCTTATGAGCAGCGACATACGCGCGCCGTATACAATTCTGGCCAGCATGTCCCTGCCATATTGGTCCGTGCCCAGCAGATGCTCGGCCGACGGGCCCTGGAATCTCTCCATGGCGTTCTGCTTTATGACGTCCTCCTCGTAGTTGAAAAAGAGATCCGCGCTCAGCGCCATGAGCACAATAAACATGAATACCACAAGGCCCACAACGGCGGCCTTATTGCGCTTGAACCGCCGCCATATATCCACAAACTGGTTTTCGTTCCCTGCGCTTCCGCCCTTTCTCCTCATCTTTGCTCCCTCGCTTTCACCTTCACCAGGCCCATCGACGCATACTGGGCCTTTATACGCGGGTCTATGTACGCATAGGCCACGTCTACCGCCAGGTTTATCAGGCTTATGGAGGTGGCAATGACAGTGACACAGCCGAGAACGGTGGGGGTGTCCTTCGCGGTTATGCCGCTCACAAGCAATGTTCCGAGCCCTGGCAGAGAGAACACAGTCTCGGCAATGACTGCGCCTCCCATCAGCGCGCCGAAATACATCCCAACCGTGGTGAGCACGGGCATCATCGCGTTTCTGAGGGCGTGTTTCCCAATTATGCGGCCCTCCGTGGCACCCTTGGCCCGCGCCGTTCTCACATAGTCCTGGCTTATAACCTCCAGCATGCACGAGCGCGTCATCCGAACTATGACAGCCGTATACGAGGCGCTGAGCGTGATGCACGGCAGTACAAACGATCTGAGCCCGTCTCCCACCCCGAAAGACGGAAACCAGCCAAGTTTTGTAGAGAACACCAGAATCAGCATCAGTCCCAGCCAGAATCCGGGCATTGCAGAGAGTATCATTGCAAAAAGTATGCTGAAGATGTCGATAACAGAGTATTGTTTTACGGCAGACAACACTCCCAATGGTATTCCCACTATCACTGCCAGCAATATGCTCAATATGGAGAGCTCAAGCGTCACCGGAAGCCTCCGCGCTATCGCCTCGCCGACAGAATTGCCCGAGGCGTACATGTTGCCGAAGTCGCCCTGCAGGACATTCAGGACATAGGTTACATATCTCTTCAAAAAGGGCTCGTTCAGGCCCAGCTCCTCGCGCTTCAGTTCAATGAGCTCTGGCGTGGCATCCTGCCCCAGTATCATGCTCACCGGATCGCCGGGAGTGAACTCCAGAATTGAAAAAACGATGAATATGATGCCTAATATGATTGGCAGCATAATCAGAAGTCTCCGCAAGATATATTTCAGCATCGGTGTTCTCCTTCTGTGTTCTCCAAAAGAAGACAAGCCGGACACAGCTGCCCGGCTTATCTGCATTTACGACTTCCAGCTCATGTCCTCAACTCTGTACAGGTTCAGCACCGGCACATACGGCACGTCCAGCGAAGAATCAAAGGTCATATTCGTCATGGAATAGTACAGCGGTATCTGCGGGCACTCGTCTCTCAGAATGGTCAAAAGCCTGGAGTAGCACTCCTGCCTGTATTCGTCGTCGCCGGAGGACTGCACGGCAAGGATCAATTCATCTATCTCCGCACTTGTAAATCCGCACCAGTTATAAGCCGAAGAGCTCTGGAACATCGGGTTGAGCAGCGACTCTCCCTCAGGGTATGAGAGCCCAAGGCCCATCATATTGGCGTCGTAATCCCCGGAGGACATGGTTGCCAGGAATGCGCCGAGATCCACAGGTTCGCATGACACGTTTATGCCTACCTCGGCCAGCTGAGACTGTATGATCTCGCAGACGTTTATTCTCGCCCCGACAGTGTATATCGTCATGTCAAAGCCGTCGGGATACCCCGCCTCGGCCAGCAGCTCTTTGGCCCTCTCGGTGTCATACTCATAGCCCTCTATGGCCTGGTCATAGCCAAATACACCGTCGACAAGCTGTGTATCCGCCTTTACGCCGTTGCCCTCGGCCGCCATGAGGATGATGGAATCCTTGTCTATGGCGTGGGCGATGGCCTGTCTCACAAGGACGTTGTCAAAGGGCGCCCTCTGTGTATTCAGGTTCAAAAACTCATAGGAAGAATTGGCCGAAGAGAGCACCGTATAGTCTGGGTTGTTTGCGAATTGCGACACCAGGCTGGCCGCTATGCCTGTCCCTCCCACGAAGTCTATGTCGCCGCTCTGAAGAGCCACGGCCATGGTATTCGTATCGGTAATAATTTTGAAATGTATTGTCTCAATTGGCGGAAGCTCGGCATAATTGTAGGCCTCGTTCCTCACAAGCACTATTTCCTCCCCGCTCGACCACTCCTGTAGTTTATAGGGTCCCGTCCCTACCGGATTGTCCGACCAGTTCTCCCCGCCTGACTCCACCGCCTCGCGGTTGAGTATTGCATACTTGGAGTCGGCGAGCAGGTACTGAAGTATAAAATAGGGCTTGTTAAGCCGGAGTTCAAATGTATATTCGTCTGTTGCCGAGTATCCGTCAATGTATGAAAACACGCCCGCGAAAGAGGTGTTCTGGCTCAGTCTGTCGAAAGTGAAGGCCACATCGTCGGCAGTCAGTTCTTCTCCGTTTGAAAACAGCACTCCCTGTTTGAGCCGGAATGTCCACACCAGTTCGTCGTCGCTGATTTCAAAGTCCTCCGCCAAGTAAGGAACTATCTGAGCGTTCTCGTCGTATTTGAGCAGGGTTCCATAAATCTGCATGTGTACGTTGAAATCGTTGTTTGACAGCCCCGCCTGCGGGTCAAGCGACAGTATGTCCGTGGACAGGCCTATAATCAGGTCTGCCCTGGTACCGGTGCTCACGCCGGTACCGGAACCGCTGTCCGTGGCCTGAACTCCGCTCTCGGCCGGCTCCTGCTGCCCCGTGCCGCACGCCGTAAGCAGCATCGCCAGTACCAAAACCAGAACAATCGGGATGATATGTCTTTTGCGCTTCATTTTCTACCTCCTCATATTCTCCTTTTATAAATTTCTCAGGCCCGCGGCCCGAGTTATTCTATTGCCTTCTCACATCTGTTCCGGACAGGAACTCGTAGTATTTCACCAGTGAGCTGTGGTCCTCCGCCGCATATCCGGCAGCGTTGAGCCACTGCATCATCTCCATTATTTCCGCCGTCAGCGGGAGGGGCGCTCCCACAGAATGGCCCGTCTCCAGTGCGTTATTCAGATCCTTGATATGCAGGTTAATTCTGAATCCCGGACGGAAGTCTCCGTCCATCATCATCGGGGCCTTTGCGTCCATAACCGTGCTCCCGGCCAGGCCGCCCCTGATGGCCTGGTATATGACCTCCGGCCTCACGCCGGCCTTTTTACCCAGCACCAGCGCCTCGGACACGGCAGCGATATTCGCCGCCACGATTATCTGGTTTGCCAGCTTGGTGGTGTTCCCTGCGCCGATTTCCCCACACCAGGTGACGGATGAGCCCATGACCTCAAGTATTTCCCTGACGCGCTCAAACACTTCCCGTTTGCCACCGGCCATAATTGCAAGTGTGCCATCTATGGCCTTCGGCTCGCCGCCGGACACCGGGGCATCCAGCATGTCACAGCCCTTTTCCTCCATCCTGGCGCAGATCTCCCTGGACACTATGGGGTTTATAGAGCTCATGTCCACGAGTATCATGCCCTTCTTCGCCCCGTCCAGCACGCCGTTCTCACCCAGCACCGCGTCCTTAACATTCGGCGAATTTGGCAGCATGAGTATTACAACGTCGCTGTCGGCCGCAACGTCCGCCCCGCTGGTGCCCGGCTGGGCGCCCTCCCGGACAAGTTCCTCAACCGTTTCGCGTTTGTGTGTGTATACTTTTAGCGTATATCCCGCCTTGAGCAAATTCCTCGCCATGGGCCTGCCCATTATGCCCAGCCCGATAAAGCCAATCCTCATATCTTCCGCTCTCCTTTGTTTCCCATTCAGTATTCTTTCAATGTTACCTGTCCCCGGCCGCCCGGAGCACTTTCCTGACTTTCCCGGCTATGGCCCCGCCGGTGAGGCCATAGTGCTCCAGCAGCACCTCATAGTTTTCGGCAGATATCCCGAACTTGTCATTTATGCCTACCAGCTCAACCGGCAGCCTGTCCGCCGAGAGGGCCTCACATATGGCCGAGCCCAGGCCGCCGATGACGCTGTGCTCCTCCGCCGTCACAATTCCCCTCACTCCTGAGGAAAATTCCCTCAGCGCGGCCGTATCCAGCGGCTTTATTGTGCTGACGTTTATTACCCTGATGGACACACCCTCCGTTTCCAGTATGTCGGCCGCCTCCATCGCCTTTGACACCATCACGCCTGTGGCAAAAACCGCGGCATCCTCCCCGTCTCTCAGAAGTTTCATTTTCCCGACGTGGTACTCCTCTCCTGAAGAGGTGTAGACGGGCAGGTCGTTCCTGTTTATGCGTATGTAGCAGGGGCCCGGCAGCTCTGCCATGGCCCTTACCATAAGCTTTGTCTCCACGGCGTCCGCCGGCGAGAGCACCGTCATGTTTGGCAGCACTCTCATTGCCGCTATGTCCTCGACCGACTGATGCGTCTTCCCGTCTCCATAGTCGGACAGCCCGGCCGACGAGCCGCATATGTTGACATTCAGACGGGGAATGCATATGGATGAGCGTATCTGATCGTAGGCCCGTCCTGCGGCGAACACAGCAAACGAGTTGATGAAGGGGACCTTTCCCGTAAGCGCCAGCCCGGCAGCCACAGACGCCATGTTCTGTTCGGCTATTCCCATCTGGAAATACCGGCCCGGATATACCAGCTGGAACTCACTCGACATCGTGGACTTGCCCAAGTCCGCCTCCAGCACGATAACATCCTCGTTTTTCCCAAGTTCGACCAGCGCCTCACCATAAGCCTGTCTCAAACTCAAGCGCATCTCACGCCTCCATCCTCATGGCATTCACCATGTCAACCGCCTGCCTGTACTGGGTCTCCGTCATGCTCCCATTGTGAAAGCAGGCCCTGTTCTCCGCAAAGACAAAACCCTTGCCCTTTATCGTATGGGCGATAATCATCGAGGGCTTTCCCCTTACGCACCCCGCTTCCTCCAGAGCCCACAATATCTGTCCCATGTCATGCCCGTCAATTTCTGCCGTATGCCAGCCAAAAGCGTCCCACTTTTCCCTGATGTCCCTTATTGGGAAAACCTCTTCCGTCCTTCCGGTGGCCTGAACGCCGTTAAGGTCCAGTATCGCACAAACATTGTCGCAGCCATAAGCCGAAGCGGCCATGGCAGCCTCCCATATCTGCCCCTCCGCCAGCTCTCCGTCTCCTATGACACAGAATATCCTGGCGCTGTTTCCCGCCAGTCTGAGGCCGAGGGCCATTCCCACGGATATGGACAGCCCCTGGCCAAGCGAGCCGGTGACGGCCTCAATGCCCGGCGTCAGCCTGTTGTCCGGATGCCCCTGCAATATCCCGTTCAGGGTCTTCAATTTCCCAAGCTCTGAGCGGTCAAAGTAACCGAGCTCCACAAGGCAGGCGTACTGGGCCAGCACCGCGTGTCCCTTGCTGAAAATACAGCGGTCCCTCCTTGGGTCTTTCGGGTCCCCGTACACCCTCATGTGTTTGAAATACAGCGCCGCCGCTATGTCTGCCGCCGAGGCGCTGCCGCCCAGATGCCCCACTTTCCCGGGAGGGAGCATCTCCAGTATGTTTGCCCTGACGTCTACGGCCCTCTTTTCAAGTTCTCTTATGTCGCTACTTGTGTAATTCATTTTTCACGACTCCCCCCAGCATTGTCTCAGGCGCCGCGGCTTCAGCAGCACGTAACTCCGCCGTCAACAGGCAGCGCAACACCGTTTATGAACGACGCCTCATCCGAGGCCAGAAACAGCACTGCATTCGCCACGTCGTCCGTCGTTGCCAGCCTTCCGAGCGGGACCTCCCCGATTCTCTCCTTCCGCCATTCCGGAGATTCGAGCATATTTTTCGTCATTGGGGTCTCCACCGTGCTCGGATTAATGGAATTGCAGCGTATGCCGTACTTTGCGTATCTCGCGGCTATTGATTTTGTCAGCGTCGTCAGGGCTCCCTTGCCAGCGGTGTAGGCCTCCGGAGTGTACAGATGCCCTATGAGGCCGCACACCGATGAGGTGTTGATAATCACCCCTCCGCCCTGGGCCTTCATGTACGGTATCACCGTCTTGCAGCCCAGAAAAACGCTGCCAACATTGACGAGCATCATCTTGTTCCACTCGTCCAGCGTCATCTCCTCAATGGTCTTGCGGATGTTTATTCCGGCGTTGTTCACCAGCACGTCCACCCTGCCAAAGCGGTCCATTGCCATCTTCCCCGCCGTCTCCCAGTCCGCCTCGCTGGTCAGGTCTATTGCCAGGCAATCCGCTGTCCCACCCTTTTCCCGGATTGAATCACGCACCTCTTCCACTCTGCTGTCAATGTCAAGCAAAAACACCTTTGCGCCGTTGTCGGCCAGTTTTCTGGCCATCACCGACCCAATGCCACCGGCTGCCCCCGTAACAATCACAACTTTTCCAGGCACTCGCATCTCTTTTCCTCCTTTTATAAAGGCCTTCGAATTCAATAAGCCATCTTATGCCAGTCGTCACTTATCATAAGTATTAAGTAACATGTATTACAACTTATCCCAAAAATAAACCCCTCACATCTTGGACTCCTTCTCAAGGAACTCTATCGTCTCCTGCACATGTTCATCCATCGCCTCGCCGGCAAGCCTTGCGTCTCTGTTCTCTATCGCCTGAATGATGAGCCCATGGAAGTGCAGGGCCCTCTCCTTGCCCATGGCCTCCACTATATCGTGAAATGCCTTGGAATATGTATCATACAGGATGGAAAACACCTGCTCTATAAGCGGATTTCCGGTCGCTTTGGCAATGGTATAGTGGAAGGAAAAGTCCAGCGACGCCGCATCCTCAAGGCTCCCTGAGTCGCTGTGCCGCCGGTAAATATCCTTCAGCTCCCTCAGTATCTCCTCGCTGCGCCTCTCCGCCGCCAGAGCCGCCGTCTTGCCCTCGACCACCATCCTGAGCTCCAGGACGTTTCTCAGGTCCGTTTTGGTGAGCGCAATTACTGGAATCAGACTCTTCAGCTGCTGTGTCCCGTTCAGCTCGCACACGAACGTCCCCTCGCCCTGCCGGCTCTCCACCAGGCCTATGCTGGCAAGGCGCTGGATAGCGGCGCGAATTGAAATCCGGCTCACCCCCATCAGGGACGCAAGCTCATTTTCCGAAGGTATCTTTTTCCCAACGGCCCACTCCCCGGACACGATTGCATCCTTCATCTGGCCGTACACCGTCTCTGTTACGTTGTTTTTCCTTATAGACTTAATCGACGACATTCAATATAACATTCCTTGTAAGTTTTAAGTGTGATGATGTATGTTGTATTATAAGCATTATAACATTCTTTTCGCTTCTGTCAATAAAATATTTGGGCATTATGGCGATTTACCTCCCTTTTTCTTCTATGAGATGCCATTTTGCCCAAATATTTTACTGATTTTATTCTATTTGGCTGAATATTCCTGTCCATACCGCTCCGCGGGTCACACCCGGTCCATTGCTACACGCTCAGCGACCAGAGCTGCGCTATCTGGGGCGAGAGCGTATCGAAGCTCCAATAGCGTTCGGTCAGCGCCACGCTGTTGGGGTCATATACCCGGAATCCCATGGCGTCCGCCCCCACTATCAGTATGAAGTGCCCGCTGGTGGTGAAATCCCCTGGCAGCATCGAGGCCACGATCACCTCTCCCCGCTCCAGACGGGCCTCGAGGTCCTCCCGCCCCGCGCTTATCGCCTCTCCCCGCAGTCCGAAGGCCGCCGCGCCGTCCGTGAACAGTGTCCAGGCCGTACCGGCGCCGGGGACATAGTGCCCGTTGGCCTCCGCCCAGTCGGCAATGTAGGCCGGGGTATAGGACGTGTTCCCGGTGAGGCCTATGGCGGCCATCGAGAGACAGGTGGGGCCGCAGGCCGTATAGCCCATGTACGAGCTGCCGTAGCCGTGCCAGGCCCATCTGCTGTCATATTGCAGCAGGTAGGGTATCTCCCCGGGCTCCACGTCTATCGCCGCGTCCGCTCCCCCGGGGTCCTCGCTCATGAACGGGGTCAGCAGCGCATAGGCGGTCTTTTCCGGGGTAATAAGTGCGGTCTTATATGCCTCTTCGGTGTATATCGCTATATTTTCCGCCATAAACTCCAGCCATTCCGCCCGCTCCCCGCCGGCATCCTCCGCCGCGGAGCGCAGCTCCGCGGCCTCGGCACTGCCGAGGCCGCCCGTGGCCATCTCCGGAGTTATGCGCGAGGACAGCGCGTCCAGGTCCACGTCATATTCCCTGACTATGTTCTTGTCTGAGGCCCTCAGTACGCGGGCCCCGCCGTTTTTTATCATGTACAGCCCGCCCAGCGCGAGCAGCACGACGAGGAGCACGATGAATTTCCCGCCGCGCCGCCGCCTCTTGCGCCTGCGCGGAGGCCGCCGCCTCTCATAATAATCATAATCGTCGTCGTAATACGGCCTTGCCATCCGGTATTCCTCCCGAGTACAGATGCCCCGCGGGGCAGACTTCGGACGCGGCGCGCATCTCGCCGCGTCCTCTGGATTCTAACACACTCCCGGGCAGCGCGCTTAAATAATTTCGCCGGAAATTCTGAAGATTTTCCTACGGCCGCGCCCAGTCCGGCGCGGAACAGGGCACGCCGGCCAGCCGGCTGAGCCGCGCGGTCAGCGTGGTCAGAGGCACGATGAGCAGCCCCATGGCCAGGTTGCCCGCCGCATGCACCGCGTCCCAGGGCAGCCCGGCTATTATCCAGGCCACCATAGCGTCCCAGTCCAGGCCGTACATCAGGGCCTGGGAGGGGGCGTAGAGCGTCCCGAAGGACAGGCCGTGCAGCGCGCAGACCAGCGGGCACACGGCAGCCGCCGCCGTCCTCTTCATCTTCCCGGGCAGGAGCATGGTCACGGCCCAGAGTATGGCCCAAAGGTAGAGATACGGCAGCCACCAGGGCGCGAAGCCCGCGAGTATGCCGTTCAGCAGCACATAGGCGTATATGGGATACAGCGCCCTGCCCCGGTAGACCAGTGTCAGCGTCATGGTCAGCATCCCCAGCGGATGTACGTTGGGGATGGGCTCCATCGCCGCCTTGGAGGCGTACATGAGCACACCGAACATGGCGAACACCGCCATCTCCCGGACGCTCAGGCGTCCCTTACGCGGCCTCGCGGACAAAGGCATAGCTGCCGCCGTCGGTGACAGGCGTCGTATCCACGCCCGTGGAGGCGTACTCGCCGTCCACGTACAGGCTCCAGTAGAAGCCGTCGGCCTCGTAGTCGGCGCCCATGCCGTTCACCGTCCTGACGTATAGGCCGTAATCGCTCTCGTCCCCGGCTATCAGGCCGTTGTCCTCCAGCGCGGCGCGCAGGTATTCGGCGTCCGTGTGTATCGTGAAAGTCACGGTCTTTTCGCCGGCGGTGCACTCGAAGGTGATGGTGGCCGCGCCCTCGCCGAGCTCGGTGTCCTCTGTGTACAGCGCGCTGTCCCAGATGTCTCCGCTCGAACCGTTCCCGCCGCAGGCCGAAAGGCTCAACGCCAGGGCCAGTATGAGCAGGGCCGCCAAGGTCCTTGTCTGCTTTGTCCGTTTCATTTGTCATCCTCTTTTCATGGTTTTTCGACAACAAATAGGTAAAACGGCCTGCGCCCCACTCGGGCGTCAGGCCGCGACAAAGCTCCGCCGGGGCGCGAGATGCGCGCGCCGCGGGCGGTGCGTGTCCGCTGCCCCCCAGTGCCCGGGGGCCGTTCACACTGCACGGGCGCGACGGCATTCCGGCTCATCCCCTCCGGGGAAATACGGCAATGGCTGTTGCGGCGGATTCTCACCGCGCTTCCCACATCTCCTCCCGCCGCGTCGGGCGCGGCGCTCAGACGCGCGCATGGCGCGCCGCCCGTGTTATTTCGCTGTCACGCCGATTTTAATACAAAGCTGTCCCGAGGTCAAGGCGCAAGTAGATCGTATCCGGGTCCGGGCTGTCGTTGTACCTCTCCGTGGGCCGGAAGCCGAAGCGCCCATACATCGCTATCGCCTCCCGCATGAACGGCAGCGTGTCGAGCAGCACATGGCTGTAGCCCAGTTCCCGGGCATCTGCGACGGTGCGGCGCAGCAGGGCGGAGGCTATGCCCCTGCCCCGGTGGAGCTCCCTGACATACATCCGTTTCAGCTCGCAGCCTCCGTCCCCGGCGTCACGCAGCGCGGCGCAGCCCACCGGCTCTCCGTCCAGGAGCGCCAGATACAGCCGCCCTCCCGGCGGGCCGTATTTCACGGCCAGGTCCTCCAGCTCCCCGCTGTAGCCCTGGGCCCTGAGCACATCGGCCGTGCCCGGGCTGCGCTCCACTATGCCGGCCGTGTACTCCGCCAGCAGGGCCCGTACCTCTTCCGGGCGCTCCAGACCGTCTATAATCTCCGGCATTGTCCCGGTTGAGGGCCTATTCATGGCTCCCACCCCGGCCTCGCCGCCCGGCAAGGGGCTGTGCGCAGTGTCTGTGCGCGATTACGGCGCGCATTGCATCCGGCGGCAAAACCGCCGGAGCCGTGGCAGGACCGCGCAGAACACCGTATCTCATTTCATTTCCTCCTCGATATCGGAAAAATTCCGGCCACATTCAGGCAAAAGGACGTTAAGCTTAAAAAGCGTCCCGGCGGCGGACGCGCATTACATCCGGCGTCAGATCCTCCGGCGCGGCCCCACCATTTTAAAGCTGACCGCCCCGAGGCGCGGCAATCTCCTCCGGCTTTCCCGGGACAGGCGTTTTCGCGCCCCGGCTCATATTCCTCAGGCGCAAGCGCCCCGCCTCCCCGGGCGATATGCGCAATTTCACGCGCCCATGCCGTCAGCCGCGGTCGAAAAGGTGCGCGGTAGGCGGCCGCTTTTCTCCGGGACGCCTTTTTTATATCATATTACACCTCCCGCCCCATTTCAAGCTTTCCGTCCCCCGCCGCCCGAAAAGCCGGTGCATGCGGTTTTGGCTTGACATAACGCCATATTGCGGTGTAAAATAATGTGATAATATTGCAGGGGGGTTGGGGAACCTCCTTTGATATTAACTCTTTCACGGGCATTTTTGTTTTGCCCGTCTTGCTTTCGCAGAAAATACATGTAAAAAGGGAGGCGCATACAGATACTATGTTTTGGGAAATAGTAGGCATCGTGGTCGCTGTGGCCGTGGTGCTTGTCATAGGCTTCTTACTCGGCATAGCCTACCGCAAAAAGGTCGCCGAGCGCGAGATTTCCAGCGCCGAGGAGGAGGCCAAGCGGATAATAAACGAGTCCATCAAGGCCGCCGAGTCGAAAAAGCGCGAGGCGCTGGTCGAGGCCCGCGAGGAGATACACAAGAGCCGCAATGAGTATGAGCGCGAGGTCAAGGAGCGCCGCAGCGAGCTGAGCAAGCAGGAGCGCCGGCTCCAGCAAAAGGAGGAAAACCTCGACCGCAAGACCGACGCCCTGGAGAAGAAGACCGACGCCCTGAATCAGAAGCTCGCCCAGGCGGACGCCCAGCAGGAGGAGATAAAGCTCATAAAGAAGGGCCAGCTCGAGATGCTGGAGAAGATCTCGGGCTACACCGTGGAAGAGGCCAAGCAGTACCTCATCTCCAGCGTGGAGACCGAGGTGACGCACGAGATGGCCGCCAAGGTGCGCGAGGTCGAGGCCCGCTGCAAGGACGAGGCCGACGAGCGCGCCAGAGAGATAATCGCCACCGCCATTCAACGCTGCGCGGCCGACCACGCCAGCGAGATAACCGTCTCCGTCGTACCACTCCCCAACGACGAGATGAAGGGCCGCATAATTGGCCGGGAGGGCCGCAACATCCGCTCCATAGAGACGCTGACGGGCTGCGACCTCATAATCGACGACACGCCAGAGGCCATCACCCTCTCCAGTTTTGACCCCGTCAGGCGCGAGGTCGCCAGGATAGCCCTCGAGAGGCTGATACAGGACGGGCGCATCCACCCCGCGCGCATCGAGGAGATGGTCGCCAAGGCCCAGAAGGAGGTCGCCGCCACCATCAAGGCAGAGGGCGAGCGCGCGGCCTTCGAGACCAACATCCACGGTCTCAACCCCGAGATTATCAAGCTGCTCGGCCGCATGAAATACCGCACGAGCTACGGTCAGAACGTCCTCAACCACTCCATCGAGGTCGCCCAGCTCTCCGGCCTGATTGCCGCGGAGCTCGGCGTGGACATCCAGACCGCCAAGCGCGCCGGGCTGCTCCACGACCTGGGCAAGAGCATAGACCACGAGGTCGAGGGCAGCCACGTCACGATAGGCGTGGACATAGCGCGCAAGTACAAGGAATCCCCCGAGGTGCTGCACGCCATAGAGGCCCACCACGGCGACGTGGAGC
>CALWYN010000050.1 GCA_944385755.1 uncultured Oscillospiraceae bacterium | reverse complement strand
GGTCGGCGTAGGCCTTGTCTATCAGCACCGACACCTTTATCTCGGAGGTCGAAATCATCTGTATATTTATCTTCGCGTCGTACAGCGCCTCGAACATCAGCGCCGCTATGCCGCTCGCGCTCATCATCCCGGCGCCGACGATGCTGACCTTGCAGACGTTGGTGTCCACGCTCAGGTGGTCGAAGCCGATGGACTCCTGCAGCTCGTTGAGCGCGTCCGCCGCCGCGTCGGCGTCCGCGAGCGGGACGGTGAAGCTGATATCGTTCGTGCCCTCCTTGCCGTAGGACTGCAGTATGATGTCCACGTTTATCCTCGCCCTGGCCATGGTGTTGAACACGCGGAAAGCCACGCCGGGCTCATCCGGCACCCCCACGACGACCAGGCGCGCCACATCGTTATCCTTTGCTATGCCGCTTATCTTCATCTCTTCCATTTTCCTCGCGACCTCCTTCACTTTAGTACCGCTCTTCTTGACGTAGCTCGAGAGCACCTCTATGACCACGCCGTACCGCTTCGCCATCTCCACCGAGCGGTTCATCAGCACCTGCGTCCCCAGGCTGGCCAGCTCCAGCATCTCGTCATAGGTTATCTCCTCGAGCTTTCTCGCCCCCTGCACCTTCCTGGGGTCGGCCGTATAGACACCCTCGACGTCGGTGTATATCTGACATTTGTCCGCGTGCAGCACCGCGGCTATCGCCACCGCGGTGGTGTCCGAGCCCCCGCGGCCCAGGGTGGTGATGTCCTCGTTCCTGTCCACTCCCTGGAAGCCGGCCACTATGACTATCCTGCGCTTGTCGAGCTCCCGGCGCAGCCTCTCCGTGGAGACGCGGATTATGCGCGCCGAGCCGTAGGCGGCGTTCGTCTCCAGCCCAATCTGCCAGCCGGTGAGCGACACCACCGGGAGGCCCATGGCCTCCAGCGCCATGCTCATGAGCGCCACCGACTGCTGCTCCCCCGTGGAGAGCAGCACATCCATCTCCCGCTTCGACGGCCTGGGGTTCAGCTCCCTGGCCTTCTCTATCAGCTCATCCGTCGTGTCCCCCTGCGCGGAGAGAACGACCACGACATCGTGCCCCTCCGAATACGTTCCGGCTATTATCTCCGCCACATGCCGGACGCGCTCCGCGTTGGCCACGGAACTGCCCCCGAATTTCTGAACTATAAGCATAGGGCTTTACCCCTTTCGGTTTTTTAAAGTCTCAGGGCATTATATGCGCTCAGTCGAGCACGCGGTATCTCGCGTGCACGGCCATGCCCGCGGTGCGCCCGCTCAGCTCCTCCCCGGTCATGTACTGCGTGACAAAGGCGTACTCATCCGGCGCGGCGTTCGGCGCCGAGATGAACCTCACGCCTGAAAAGGCGGCGGCTATTTCCGCCAGCGGCGCGGCCGTGCGCACCATCCAGCGGCAGGAGAGCTTGTCGGGGCCCGTGACATAGCCCTCCTCCGAGGGCCACCAGCCCAGATAGACGCGTGTCCCGGGGTCCCGGACACAGTCTATCATGTCCGCGGCCACGGCGCTGGCAGTGGGCAGGGCGCCCGCCCCGGGGCCGAAGAACATCGCCTCGCCCACGGCGTCGCCCTTTACGGAGATGCCGTTCATCACGCCGTCCACATTGGCTATGGGGTTCGCCCTGGATATCAGGTGCGGCGCCACAAAAGCCGTCACGGAGTTGGGCCCCGTGCGCATGGCGCGGCCCAGCAGCTTTATCTTGTATCCCAGCGCCCTGGCGCACTCTATGTCCACCGGGGTTATCTTCGTTATCCCCTCCGTGGTTATTGCCGAGGGCGGCACGTTCTTCCCGAAGCAGAGGTCCGCCAGGATGCAGATCTTCCTCCCGGCGTCCAGGCCCTCCACATCGGCGGTGGGGTCGGCCTCGGCGTAGCCCTTCTCCTGGGCCTCGCGCAGCGCCTGCTCAAAGCTCTTGCCGCACTGTATCATCTCTGTCAGTATATAGTTCGTCGTGCCGTTGAGTATGCCACACACCGAGCTTATCTCATTGGCCGCCAGGCACTGGCAGATGGGCCTGAGTATGGGTATGCCCCCGCCCACGCTGGCCTCGAAGAGGAAATTAACCCCCATCTTCCGCGCCAGCGCCGTCAGCTCCATGCCCTTTTCGGCCACCAGCTCCTTGTTGGAGGTGACCACATTCTTGCCCGCCTCCAGGCAGGCCTTCACATATTCATAGGCCAGCGTCGCCCCGCCTATGCACTCCGCCACGACGCCCACCTCCCCGTCGGAGACTATGGTGCCTATGTCGTGGACTATGAGATGCTCAAAGGGGTGGCCCGGCCTGGGGGACCGGCAGAGGATATACTTCAGCTCTATCTCCTGCCCGGCGCGCCTGGCTATCAGCTCCCTGTTTTTCGTGAGGACCTCGGCCGTCCCGCCGCCGACGGTGCCTATGCCGAGTATCGCTGCCTTGACCATTCTCTGTCTCTCCTCCCTCAGCCGGCCAGCGCGTCGAACCTGAGCACGCCGTCCAGGGCTCTGGCCCTTGTCATCAGCTCGTCCGCGCCCATCGGCATGTTGTCCGTAGTGGCGGATATGGTCACCGGGGCCGTCCCGTTCGTGGGTATGCTCTGGTTTATGGTGAGAATATTCGCGCCGGTATCGGCAAAAATAGCTAGCAGGGAGCTCAGAACCCCCTTTTTGTCCCGCAGCAGCGCCTGGAAGGTCACTATACTCCCCCGTTTCATCTCCCGGAAGGGCATGACCGAGTCCTTATACTTATAAAATGCGCTGCGGCTGAGCCCGACCTTCTCCGCGGCCTCGGCCACGGTCCGGGCCTCCCCTGTCTCGAGCAGCTCCTTGACCTCGGTCACCTTTATAAAGACCTCCGGCAGGGCGCTCGTCTCCACCAGGTAGTATTTCGGCATCTGCTTTTCCGTAGGGCCTCGTCTCCTTCCAGTCCTTGTATGGCGGCCGAATGTGCGTTATATAAGTACATTTGTTATACCATATCCGCGCGCCGCGCACAAGAGGGATATTCAATAAACCCCCGCGTTCAATCGGCCGCGCTTTTCATCAATATTCACCATAGGAGGGACAAATCCATGTTTGGGTTTATCTGGAGCGCCGTCGCCGGCGCCGCCATGAGCATACAGGGCGTCATGAACACCCGTCTGGGGGAGGGCATAGGCACCATGGAGGCCAACAGCGTCGTCCAGTGCAGCGCGGCCGTGCTCTCCCTGCTGGCCCTGGCCTTTTACCGCACCGGCAGCTTCTCCGCTCTCGGTTCCGTGCCCTGGTACTACATGCTCGGCGGCGCCCTGGGGCTCGTAATCACGATAACCGTCATGCTGGGCATAGGCAGCCTCTCGCCCACGGTCGCCATATCCGTCATACTGATAAGCCAGCTCCTGGTCGCCGCGCTGATAGACGCCCTGGGCCTCATGGGTGCGGAGCGCGTGCCCTTCGGCTGGCAGAAATTGCTCGGCCTCGCCCTTATGATAGCCGGTGTGATAACTTTCAAAACTTAAGCTGTGCAAACGGCCCCTTTCTGTGATACAATATTGAAAAATACGCGTACCGAAAGGGGAGGCGTCCGCCATGGCCTCGAATATTGAGGGCAATATCTTCACCATAACCGTCCCGCTGCCGGGAAACCCCCTGCGCAGCCTGAACTCATACGTCATACGCGCGGAGGACGGCGGGAGAAATTTGCTGATAGACACCGGCTTCCGCCTGCAGGAGTGCCGCGAGGCCCTGACCGAGGGCCTCAGGGAGCTGGAAGTGGACATGGAGAACACGGACATATTCCTGACCCACCAGCACGCCGACCACTCCGGTCTCGCCGTCGAGCTGGCCGGCGAGACCTCCAAGGTCTATATCAGCCGCCGCGACGGGGAATTGCTCATACGCAGCCTCACCAAGGGGCTGGGCCGGGCGGAGGAGTTCCGCAGCTACGGCTTCTCCGAGGAGGAGCTGAGCTTCTTCTGGGAGAACCCGTCCGTGAAGTACCAGCAGGAGGTGCCCGCCGTCTTCACGCACGTGTCAGACGGTGAGGTCATCAACTACGGAGGGCACAGGCTCGAGGTCATAGAGACCCCGGGGCACACCCCCGGACACCTCTGCCTCTACGACCGCGCCGGCAAGATAATGTTCCTGGGAGACCACGTCCTCTTCGACATAACTCCCAATATAACCACCTGGCCCGGCTTTGACGACCCACTGGGCCACTACGTACACAGCCTCATGGACATCAGCATCTTCGACGTGCGCCTGCCCCTGCCCGCCCACCGCGGCGTGAGCTGCACCATGGCGGAGCGCATAGGCACCATAATCGAGCACCACGGCGCGCGCATACGCGAGATGCTCGACGTACTCGATTCCAACCCAGGCATAACGCCCTACGACCTCAGCGGCAAGATGACCTGGCGCGTGCGCGGCAAGACCAACTCCTGGGCGGACTTTCCACTGGCCCAGAAGTGGTTCGCCGTGGGGGAGACGGCCGCGCATCTGGAATACCTGCTCTGCCGCGGCAGGGTGCGCCGCGAATTCGACGGCAAAGTCTGGCACTACTACGCCGACTGACGCCGCGGAGCGCAACTGAGCTCCCCCGCTCTCATAAACTCTGATTAGGCCCTGTGCCGACTAAACCGAAGGAGGACATATCAAATGAAAGTGCTTTTGCTCAACGGCAGCCCCAGGAGGGGGAACACCCGCGCGGCCCTCGAAGAGTGCGCCGGCGCGCTGAACGAGTGCGGCGTCGAGACGGAGATAGTGGACATCGGGACGCAGGCCGTCCCCGGCTGCAGGGCCTGCGGCGCATGTCACAGGCTCGGCCGCTGCGTGATAGACGACGCCGTCAACGAGTTCGCGGAGAAGCTCCGCGCCGCGGACGGGTTCATAGTCGGCGCCCCCGTGTATTACGCCTCGCCCAACGGCTCGGTCATCTCCTTCCTTGACCGCCTGTTTTTCAGCTCCCGGGGCGGCTTCGCCCACAAGCCTGCCGCCGCGGTGGCCGTCGCCCGCCGGGCCGGCACCGTCGCCAGCTTCGACGTGCTGAACAAGTACTTTTCCATCTCCCAGATGCCCATAGTCACCGCCACCTACTGGAACGACGTGTTCGGCCAGGTGCCCGGCCAGGCCGCGGCGGACGCCGAGGGCCTGCAGACGATGAGGAATCTCGCCCGCAACATGGCCTGGATGCTCAAATGCATAGAGCTCGGCAGGGCCAACGGCCTGGAGCCGCCCGCGAACGAGCACGAGAGCGTGACCAACTTCATCCGCTGAGCCGGCCGCATCATTACATAAGGAGGCCATCCATGGACCGTTACGACGAAGAGATAAACTCCCTGCGCTCACAGCTGGCCCGCGCGGAGCAGCTCCGCGCGCGGCTGAGCAGCCTCTACGCCCAGTGGGATGAGCTGTCAAAGCGGGAGGCCGAGCTGCGCTCCCGGCTCGAGGACGAGGAGGACGACGTCCGCCGTCTCGAGTGCCGCAGTCTGGCCCGCTGGTTCTACGGCCTCACCGGCGGCCTGGAGGACCGCCTCAGTCAGGAGCGCGCGGAGGCCAGGGCCGCCGCCGTAAAGCACGACGCCGTGGCGCGGGAGCTCAATGACGTCAGCGCCTCCATCGACGCCGCGGCCACGGAGCTCGAAGCCCTCAGCGGCTGCGAGGACCTGTACAACGCCGCCATCGAGAGGAAGGCGGAGGCCATGAAGGTCTCCGGTTCCGCCGCCGGCGAGCGCCTCGCCGCGCTGGAGCGCGAGGCCGCCTCCGTGGAGCGCGGCCGCCGCGAGATAGAGGAGGCAATACGCGCCGGCCGCCATGCGCAGCACGCGGCGCTTGAGATAATCGACAGCCTGTCCAAGGCCTCCACCTGGGGCACGGTGGACTTCTTCACGGACAGCTTTCTCGTGGACGTGGTCAAATACGGCCATCTCGACGAGGCCCAGGCGCGCATAGAGGACCTGCAGGTCCGGCTGCGCCGCTTCGGCACCGAGCTGAGGGACGTTGGCGAGTACGGCGGGGCCCTGGAGCTGGACATAGGCGGCTTCCTTCAGTTCGCCGACTACTTCTTCGACGGACTGTTCGTCGATTTCGCCGTCAACCAGCGCATCGAGAACTCTCTCGCCCAGGCCCGGGCGGTCTCCTCGCGCATAGACGCGGCCCTCCGGCGGCTCGACGGCATGCTCGCGGACTGCGACGAGGCCCGCAGGCGGCTCGACGAAGAGTATGAGAGCCTGGTCACACAGGGTCTGAGCGTGAGGGAGCTCGAGGCATGAAGTATCTCCGTATTCTGGCCCTCTGGCTGCTCGCCACGGCCTTCCTCTATCTCTGTTCCGCCGCCGTCCTGGCCATATTTGGCGTCTCCGGGGTCTGGCTCTCCGCCCTGCCCACCGCCCTGCTGGCCGAGGCGATACTGCTGCTCCTGCATCTGCTGAAGAAAATCGGCAAAAAACGAATACGCTGAATAATATGTACCTCCCGCGGCCATAATAGCTGCGAGAGGTACATAGCTTATGAAGAACAATTATCTTAAAAAATGGGAGATATCCCTTCTGCTGGCGCTCAGCATAACGCTCTGCGCCGGGGCCTGGGCGCAGGGCCGCAGCGCGGCCATCTCCGGCTCGCTGATACGCCTGCACGTCGTGGCCGCCTCAGACGACGGCTACGAGCAGGAGCTCAAACTCCGCGTGCGCGACAGCGTCCTGGCCTATCTGGAACCGCTGCTCGACGGGGCGGACGACGCCTCCGAGGCCCGCGGGATAATCGCAGAGGCGCTGCCCGGCGTCCGCGCCGCGGCGGAGAGCGCCGCCGAGGGCCGCGGCGTGAGCGTCGAACTGGGCCGGGAGGCCTATCCCACCAGGGAATACGAGAGCTTCACCCTCCCCGCCGGCATCTATGAGTCCCTGCGTGTCACGCTCGGGGAGGGCGAGGGGCGCAACTGGTGGTGCGTCGTATTCCCGCCCCTGTGCACCACCGCCGCCGGGACGGAGAACGCCCTGAGCGCCCTGGGCGAGGCCGGCGATATCCTGGCCCCCGGCGGGGAGATTGAGATCCGCTTCCGCCTGGTTGAGCTTTGGGGCGAGCTGCTCGCCCTGCTGGGGATAAGGTGATTTCTCCCTCCCGGAGGCGTTTCTTTGGCTTGACCCATAATGCCGGGCGGCGCCCGGCGGGACTCCCCGGGGGCATTTCTTTTGCCTGCGCCCAAAAGAAATGTCCCCGGACCCCCAAAGAGAAAGGCGCTTGGGTACAATCTCCACTAAAATCCGGTTTTCACCCGGCGTCCGAAATCGCGGCC
>CALWYN010000049.1 GCA_944385755.1 uncultured Oscillospiraceae bacterium | reverse complement strand
CCCGGAGGCAAAATACCCTCTCTGCCTCTCCAGCGCCTCCTCCAGGCGTTTTGCTTCCATCATAAGCCACCCCTCTTCACATTTTTCGAGCACAGTTTAACATTTCAGGCGGAAGTTGTAAATATCGCTCCGAATTCCTTTGACTATCTCCCCCGGCTGTGTTAAACTGTGGACAATACGGGCCCGGTTGTCCGAAAACAGACGCCGGGAGGCCAAGTGGCCGAAAAATACAGGCGAAAGGATGTCGAGATACCATGCTCAGGACAATTGAAATAAAGGAGAGCGTCTTTGCCGACAACAACCGCGAGGCGGCCTCACTGCGCGCCGAGCTCAGGGAGAAGG
Organism: uncultured Oscillospiraceae bacterium; assembly: GCA_944385755.1. GTDB lineage: Bacteria > Bacillota > Clostridia > Oscillospirales > Oscillospiraceae > Scatomorpha. The sequence goes on along the minus strand of CALWYN010000049.1, from coordinate 9,304 downwards.
GGCTCTTCCTGCTGAACCTGATGTCCTCGCCCGGCAGCGGCAAGACCACCACGCTCGTGCGCACGCTCGAGGCGCTGCGCGGCGAGATGCGCATAGGCATAATGGAGGCGGACATAGACTCCGACGTGGACGCGCGCACGGTGCAGGCCGCTGGGGCGAAGGCCATACAGCTGCACACCGGCGGTATGTGCCACCTGACCGCCGGGATGACCCGTCAGGGGCTCGAAGCCCTCGGCACGGAGGACATAGACCTCGCCATACTCGAGAACGTGGGCAACCTCGTCTGCCCCGCCGAATTTGACACGGGCGCTTCCAGGAGCGCGATGATACTCTCCGTCCCCGAGGGCGACGACAAGCCGCTGAAATACCCGCTCATGTTCACGGTCTGCGACTGCCTGATTGTGAACAAGATGGACGTGCTGCCCTATTTCGACTTCGACTACGACGCCATGTGCGAGAGGGCGCGCAAGCTCAACCCCGGCATCGAAATCATACCCATATCCGCCCGGACCGGCGAGGGCGTGGAGAAGTGGGCCGGCTGGCTCAGGGACCAGGTGAGGAGCTGGAAAGAGGCCTGACACGGAAAAATGTAGTCAAATACAATAAAATATAATGAGGGGGAACCTGAATGAGACCGATCATCCTGAAGCTCGCCACGAAGATCAGCCTCGAGTGCGGGACCTACACCGGCGTAACTCCCAACGACCCCGAATACAGGATTCTCGACCCCGTTCTGACGGACGAGATGGCCGAGGTCGCCATGGGGCTGAAAGTTCGCCACTATGTCACCGTAGAGGAGGTCGCCAAGAAGGTCAAAAAGCCCGTGGAGCGCGTCCGCGAGGTGCTCTACGAACTCGCCCAGCTGGGCGTCTGCCGCTATGCGGAGAAGGACGGGGAGGACAAGTTCAACATGCCCATCTGGGTGCCGGGCATCATGGAAATGATGGTCGGCAACAAGGAGATGTGTGAGAAATATCCCGTCATCGCCGAGTGTTTTGAGGAGTACACGCGCCGCCGCATCGCGCCGCTGGCGCCGTTCATACCCGTGGGCCAGGGCATGATGCGCGTGATCCCCGTCGAGATGGCCATACACAACGACGCCCACCGCGGCACCTACGAGGAGATCCACCGCATAGTGGACAACGCGCGGCTCATAGCCGTCACCGACTGTTCCTGCCGCCGCTCCAGGCGCCTGATGGGGGAGGGCTGCGGCCACCTGGAAAAGGACGTCTGCATCTTCTTCAACGACTCCGCCGAGTACCACATACGCACCGGCCACGGCCGGCAGATAGACAGAGACGAGTGCTACGAGATACTCCAGCGTTGCGAGGACAACGGCCTGGTGCACGAGATATCCAACCTCGACCCCCCGCACGGGGCCGCGGCCATATGCAACTGCTGCGGCTGCTCCTGCTTCTCGATGCGCCTAGCCCAGTACCTGCGCACGCCGGACGTGATACGCTCCAATTATGTGGCCAAAGTGGACGCCGAAAAGTGCGTGGCCTGCGGGCTGTGTGTGGAAAACTGCAACGTGGGCGCGCTGAAGCTGGGGCAGAAGCTCTGCGCCCACCCCACCGAGGCCCCCACATACGAGACACCGCACGACAAGTTCCTGTGGTTCGGCGAGAAAAACTACAACGCCGACTACCGCACCAACCGCGGCCTGGTGGCCGACGGCGGCACCGCGCCGTGCAAAACCCGGTGCCCCGCGCACATACCCGTCCAGGGCTACATAAAGCTGGCCTCCCAGGGCCGGTTCGACGAGGCGCTGGAGCTCATAAGGCGCGAAAACCCCTTCCCGGCCGTCTGCGGGCGCGTATGTCCCCGCTTCTGCGAGGAGTCCTGCACTCGCGGCGAGGTGGATGCCCCCGTGGCCATAGACGAGGTGAAAAAGTTCCTCGCCGAGCGCGAGCTCGACCCGGCCACCCGCGTCATCCCCAAAATGCTCAATATGACCGGCAAGCCCTTCCCCAACAGGATAGCGGTCATAGGCGCCGGGCCGGCGGGGCTCTCCTGCGCGTATTATCTGGCGCTCCAGGGCTACCCCGTGACGGTGTTTGAAAAGCAGAAGACCCTCGGCGGGATGCTGACAATGGGCATCCCCTCCTTCCGGCTCGAAAAGGACGTCGTCGCCGCCGAGATAGACATACTCAAGGAGATAGGCGTGGAGTTCAAAACCGGCGTGGAGGTGGGCAGGGACGTCACGCTCCAGCAGCTCCGGGACGAGGGCTACGAGGCCTTCTACGTGGCCATAGGTGCCTGGAAGAGCACGCCCCTCGGCGTGCCCGGCGAGAAGCTCAGGGGCGTCATGGCCGGCGTGGATTTCCTCCGCCGGGCCAACACCGGCCGCAGGCCCCAGGTGGGCGAGAACGTGGCCGTGGTTGGCGGCGGCAACGTGGCCATAGACGTGGCCCGGACCGCCGTGCGCCTGGGCGCCAAGCGTGTCACCGTGCTCTACCGCCGCACCGAGGAGGAGATGCCCGCCGACGCCGAGGAGGTCGCGGAGGCCAGGGCCGAGGGCGTAAAATTCAGGTTCCTCGTCTCCCCCGCCGAACTCGAGGGCGAGGACGGCGCGGTCAGGGCCATCAGGCTGCAGGTGATGGCCAGCGCGGAGCCGGACATCTCCGGCCGCCGCGCCAGCGTGCCCGTCGAGGGCAAGTTTGAGACGATAAAGGCCGACACCGTCATCTCCGCCATCGGGCAGAGCGTGGACTGGGGCGGCCTGCTCGAGGGCAGCAAAATCGAGACCGGGCGCGGGGGCGTCGCCCTGGCCGACACCACCACCTTCCAGACCGCGCAGAGCGACGTGTTCGTCGGCGGCGATGTCATGACCGGCCCCAGGTTCGTCATAGACGCCATAGCCGCGGGCAAGGAGGGCGCCATCTCCATCCACCGCTTCGTCCAGCCCGGCCAGAGCCTGACAATCGGCCGCGTGAAGAAGGACTACGCCGAATTTGAAAAATCCGAGGCCATGCTCAGCGGCTACGACCGCGCCCCCAGGCAAAAGACCAGGCGCGTCCCCGGCAAGGAGAGCCGCGAGACCTTCCGCGACCTGCGCGGCACCTTCACTGAAAAGCAGGTGCTGAAAGAGACCGAACGCTGCCTGGGCTGCGGCGCCACGGTGGTGGACCAGGCGGCCTGCGTGGGCTGCGGCGTGTGCACCACCAAGTGCAAGTTCGACGCCATAAGCCTCGTGCGCGTCACCGACAACCCCGGCGAGGTCTATGAGAAGCTGATGCTCGAGAGCGGCAAGAACGTCGCGCGCCGCGTGAAGGAGATAGCCGTCAAGAAGATACGCCGCCCCTCGGTGAAGTGATATGCACGAGATGACGCTCGCCATATCGGCGATCAAGTCCGTTATCGAATTTGCCGGGGACAACGGCATAGATGAGATTGACACCGTGGTGCTGGAGATAGGCGAACTCTCGCTCGTGGTCCCCCAGTACATGGAGGACGCCTTTTACGCCGCCGTGCCGGGAACGATGCTCGAGCACACGAAGCTGCGCATGGACATAGTCCCCGGAAACGGCGTCTGCCGTGAGTGCGGCAGGGTTTACAATATCATAGAACACCGGGGCAGGTGCCCCCGCTGCGGCTCGGAGAGCAAGGACATACTCAGCGGGGAGGAGTTCAACATCAAGGAGCTCCTCGTCCCGGAGGACGGCCCGGATTGACAGAAAAGAGCTCCCCTCTCACTTGAAAGGGGAGCTCTTTTCCGCCCTTGGGGCCCCGTGCGTGGGGCCTCAAATCTTCTCGTAGACGCAGAAACGACATGTCACGCCGTTCTCCTCATAGGGCTCTTCTGACACGCATTTCCACTCCGGGAGGCTGTCCAGATTGGGGAAAAACGCATCTGAGTGGGGCGTCGCGTCTATTTTAGTGACATAAATACGGTTGAAGTGGGGGAACAGCGCCATATATACCGTTGCGCCGCCCACAACGAAGGCCCTGGGGTATTTGCCCGCCTCCGCCATGGCCTCTTCGCCGTTGCGCACAACGGTGGCGCCGGGCTCCGAGCCGTTGTGGGATATCAGTATGTTCACCCTGCCGTCCAGCGGCTCTCCGCCCGGAAAATCTTCCATCGTGCGCCTGCCGTATACTATCGCCGAGCCGCGGGTGAGCTCCGCGAACCTCCTCCTGTCCTCGGATATGACTATCGGCTGCGTGCCGTCAGCGCCTATTCCCCAGTCCGAATACACTGCCACGATTGCCTCCATGCCTGCGTGAAAAGCTCCTTTCAAATAGCTGATTGTATGATTCTGCATTATAACCCTTTTCCCAGGCACCCGCAAGCGTAAATTGCATAGTATGTTGGGAAAGGGGCGTGAGCACATGATATTTGCCGTTTGCGGCGGGGACGAGAGGCTTGTCCGGCTCGCCCGGCTGCTGCTTGAGGACGGGCACAGGGTCAGGCTTTTTGCTCTGGAGGGCGCTCCGCTGCCGGAGGGCGCACGGGTCTGCTCCAGCGCGCCGGAGGCGGTGTCCGGCGCGGACTGCGCCGTGCTGCCTCTGCCCGCGCTCTCCGCCCGGGGGCTTCTCAACGCGCCCCTGGCCGCCGAGCCGCACTGCGCCGGGGAGATTTTCGGCGCATCCAGGACCGGGCAGGTGATCTGCGCCGGCATGGCCACAGACGAGCTGCGCGCTCTGGCGGATTCCGCCGGGGCCCGGCTCTTCGACTACAACGCGCGCGAGGAATTCCAGGCCGTCAACGCCGTGGCCACGGCCGAGGGCGCCATAGGCATGCTCCTGCGCGAGACCGAGCGCACCCTCTGGGGGCGCAGCGTACTGGTGATAGGCCGCGGCCGCCTGGGGCGCGCGCTCGCGCCCAGGCTCAGGGCCCTCGGCGCGGAGGTCTGTGTCTCCTCGCGCACGCCGGGCGAGCTGGCCTGGACGGAGGCCGAGGGCTGCATGGCGGCGGACACGCGTGCTCTCTCCGGGCTCATGGGGGGCTTTGACATCGTGATAAACACCGTCCCCGCGCTGGTGCTGACCGCCGCCCGCCTGGCGGAGCTCCCGGAGGAGGCGCTTGTGCTCGACCTGGCCTCCCGGCCCGGCGGGACGGACTTTGAGGCCGCGCGGGCCTTTGGGCTGAGGGCCCTTCCAGCGCCCGGCCTGCCCGGGAAATGGTCGCCGGAGACGGCGGCGGAGGCTGTGCGCGCGGCGGTGTACAATATTCTTGAGGAAGTGAGGCAGTGAAGGAAGGCATCCGGGTGGGGCTCGCGCTCTGCGGCTCCTACTGCACCTATGAGAGGGCGCTGGCCGCCGCCGAGCGGCTGGCCGGCGAATGCGAACTCACGGCGATAATGAGCGAGACCGCGGCGTCCACAGACAGCCGCTTCGGCCGCTCGGAGGACTTCATAAGGCGGCTGGAGGAGATAACCGGCCGCGAGGTCATACGCAGCATAACCCAGGCCGAGCGGGTGGGGCCCGGCAAACTGTTCGACGTGCTGGTGATAGCCCCCTGCACGGGGAACACCATGGCAAAGCTCGCCAACGGCATAACCGATTCGGCGGTGACCATGGCGGCGAAAGCCCACCTGCGCAACGACAGGCCCGTGGTGATAGGCTTCTCCACCAACGACGCGCTCTCCGGCTCCGCGCCGGCCATAGCGGCCCTGCTGAACAGGCGGAATTACTACTTCGTCCCCTTCGGGCAGGACGACCCGCAGGGGAAGCCGCGCTCGATGGCGGCGGATTTCTCGCAGATAGAGGCCGCGGTTGACGCCGCGCTCGAGGGGCGCCAGGTACAGCCGCTGCTGCTCAAATGAACCCGGCCGTCTGCCACATACTGGCAGGCGGCTCTTTTTTTGATATTTTACACGTTTTTTTCTTTATAGGGTGTTTATTTTTCATAAGACTTATAGTAAAATGCAGCTGTCAGGTATCTCTGTAAAGAGGGAAAACTACGAAGGAGGATAAACATGAAGACAAGCAAGAAGCTGCTCAGCCTGCTGCTCGTCCTCGCCATGGTCTTTGCCCTGGGCTGCACCGCCTATGCCACCGGCGCCGCCCCGGAAGAGGAGACCACTCCGGCGGAGGAGAGCGGCGAGACGACTGAGACGCCGGCTGAGGAGGAGACCCCCGCAGAGGAAGAGACCCCTGCCGAGGAGGAGACTCCTGCTGAGGAGGAAACTCCCGCCGAGACCGCAAGTAAAATCGTCATTATCCACACCAATGACATCCACGGCAGCATCGCCGGCTACGCCAAGATAGCCGCGCTGAAGGCCGAGTATGAGGCCGATGGCGCCGCCGTCCTGCTCGTGGACGCGGGCGACTTCAGCCAGGGCACCGTCGAGGTCAGCTCCAGCCAGGGCGCCACCGCCGTCGAGCTCATGAACCTCGCCGGCTACGACCTCGCCGCCCTGGGCAACCACGAGTTCGACTACGGCTATGAGAACCTCGTGAACATACTTGAGGACGCCGAGTTCACCGTCCTGGCCGCCAACATACTCTACAACGGCAGGGCCGTCTTTGAGGCCAGCGCCACCTTCGAGCTCGCTGGCCAGACCGTCGGCGTGTTCGGCCTCTCCACCCCGGAGACCGCCACCAAGACCAACCCCGCCATGATCAGGGGAGTGACCTTCCTCTCCGACAGCGCGCTCGTGGGCTGCGCCCAGGAGCAGGTGGCCGCCCTTGAGGCCGCCGGCTGCGACTACATAATCTGCCTCGGCCATCTCGGCATAGACGCCGAGAGCGAGCCCAACCGCTCCATCGACCTGCTCGCCGAGGTCAGCGGCATCGACGTGTTCATCGACGGACACAGCCACTCCACTCTCGACGACATCATGGCCGCCACCGATAACACCGGCATGGTCGGCGACACCCTGCTGACCTCCACCGGCACCGCCGCCGCCACCGCCGGCATCGTCACCATAGAGAACGGCGAGATAAGCGTCTCCTCCGTCGATCTCTCCACCTACGAGGGCTCCGACGCCGCTGTCGCCGCCCGCGTGGCGGAGATCGAGGCCGAGATCGACGCCGAGTACGGCGAGGTCTTTGCCACCACCGAGGTTGACCTCAACGGCGAGCGCGACCCCGGCAACCGCACCGAGGAGACCAACCTCGGCGACCTCATCACGGACGCCATCCTCTGGTACGCCCTCACCGAGGCCGACCTGGACGTCGATGACGCCCACGTCGTCGCCGTGACCAACGGCGGCGGAATCCGCGCCTCCATAGAGGCCGGCGACATCACCAAGGAGGACATCAACACCGTCCTGCCCTTCGGCAACACCGTCGCCTACATCTATGTCACCGGCGCGCAGCTGCTCGAGGCCCTCGAGGCCGCCACCTACTGCACTCCCACCGCCGTGGGCGCCTTCCCGCAGGTGGCCGGCATCGAGTTCACCGTCGACACCAACGTCGCCTTTGACCAGGGCGAGCTTTACCCCGGCTCCACTTACTACGCCCCGGCCAGCATCCAGCGCGTGACCATCGACAGCATCAACGGCGAGGAGTTTGACCCCGAGGCCACCTACTGCGTGGTCTCCAACAACTTCACCGCCGCCGGCGGCGACACCTACTACGCCTTCACCGCCGCCGAGGACATCGTCGACTCCGGCTATGCCATGGACGTCGTTGTCATGGACTACATCACCGAGGAGCTCGACGGCGTCGTCACCGCCGAGGACTACGGCGAGCCCAAGGGACGCATCACCATCCTGGCGCCCGTATTCACCGACGTCGAGGCCGGCGCCTGGTATTACGAGCCCATCATGACCGCCTATAACGACGGCCTCATGACCGGCGTGTCCTCCACCCAGTTCGCGCCGATGACCAACATGAACCGCGCCATGATAGTCACCATGCTCTACCGCCTGGCCGGCAGCCCCGAGGTCGAGGGCAACGTCTCCGAGACCTTCACCGACTGCGCCGACGGGCAGTGGTACTCCGACGCGGTGCTCTGGGCCTCCGGCTGCGGAGTCGTCACCGGCCGCAGTGCTACCACGTTCGATCCCAACGGCACCCTGACCCGCCAGGAGCTGGCCACCATTCTCACCCGCTACTGCTCCGCCGGGGCCGCTGAGGACACCGAGCTCAGCTTCGCCGACGCCGACAGCATCGCCTCCTGGGCGGCCGACGGCGTGGCCTACTGCGTCGACAACGGCCTGATGAGTGGCGTCTCCTCCACCAGGTTTGACCCCGCCGGCTTTCCCAACCGCCCCATGGGCTCCACCGTGCTCCTCCGCCTGGCAGCCGCTGAGATCGAGCCCCCCGTGGCGGTGGTAGAGGAGGCCCCCGCGGCCTGAACCCAACCTTTTCGCACGGGCTCTTCTGTGCCCATGCGTGCCCGGCAGGGGCAGTATGCCGTATTTTGCGGCCTCTCCCCTGCCCCGGGCGGCACTCTGACGCCGATTTCGGCCTGACATCGGCTGCGCAGAGCTGCGCCGGTCCGGCGCGGACCGGCTTACGTCCTCCCGCGCCGCATATAAATTCAGGCGCCGCCTTTAATGGCGGCGCCTTTTTTGTTGACGGCGGTGCGGCCGCTGTGCCGTGCACAGCCCACATTCCCCGGCGCCGGCGGATACAATCCGGGCGCGGCACGGCGGGTTCTCCCGGAAACGGGCCGTGATCAGAGCTTGCGGGAACCGACTCTGTAAAAACCCGCCGCGGACGGCCGTCGTCCGCGGCGGCTTGGGAGGCGTTGGCAAAGAAGATGCCCCAATCAGAATAAAAGCAAAATTGAAGCCCGGCAAAGCGGGCTCGGTTTTGAAAAGGAAGAGCAGCAAAACGAGTGCGGCCAGACTTTTTCAGAATGAATAAAAGTCATGGCAGGCGATGTGAAGCTTGCGGCAAGTCGGGAAAGGAACCCAACTGCGAGCCCAGCGCAGCGGGTCGCAGTTGGAAAGGAGGAGCAAGGGAGCGGGCGGACGGCGTCTTTTATGCCTGCGGCAAAAAAGACGCCGGAGCAAAGCGAACTTTGCTCCGGCGTGGGAAATATTGACAAAAAAGAGGCCCAGACTTGGGATGAGAAAACCGAATCGAAGCCCGGCGCAGCGGGTTCGATTCGGAGAGGAGCCGCGACAGAATGAGCGAGAGGTGACTTTTGCAAAAAAGTCGCCGCGAACGATATGCCGTCCGCGGCGACGTGGGTTGTGTTGACAAAAAAGATACCCAACAACAGAGGACTATCGACTGCCTTTTGCTTCTGTATCCGCCTACACTTGAATTTGCGCACGGGTTCTGACTTGTTCGCGCAACCGGATATTAGCTCGTTCACTTATCTTTTGGCGAAGCTGTATGTCTTCTGCATTATCATACGAGAAAGTGACTGCCAAAGCATAAGGTTGAGGCTCCATCTCAT